>JBKJRY010000188.1:0-6176 GCA_046593045.1 Chitinophagaceae bacterium
GGATTTTATAAGAGGCGCTTCATTATCCGAAGGAGGAAAGCCAATTATCGCGATGCCGTCAGTTACCTCAAAAGGTGTTTCACGCATTGTGCCATTTTTAAAAGAAGGTGCAGGCGTAGTAACTACAAGAGGGCATGTTCATTGGGTAGTTACTGAATATGGTATGGTTGATTTGTTTGGAAAAAATTTAAAACAAAGAGCAAGAGAGTTGATTAAATTATCTCACCCTGATCATAAAGAATCTTTGGAGAAAGCGTTTTATGAGAGGTTTAAAATGGGGGTGTGAATAGTCTTCTTGTAACCATTGCTTACAAAAAAAGCAATATTGCTATTTCTACATAAATTGAATTAAAAGTAACTTCAACTGTGAATAGATATTTACAAACTATAGTAATTTTATTGATCGTGTTTGACAGTTGCAGGGGGCAGCAGGTAAAGATTAAAGGAGTACAAAGAGATAAGACTATTACCCCGGCGACATCATTTTCGAAGCTGTTTTTAGATAGCACAACACTGGAGAAATTTATAATAGATCAAAATACCAATGATAGCGATGCCGTGAAATTGCGCAATTTTTATAAAAGCCGGAACTACCAATACGCCTGGTTTACAGAAGACGGCATTGCAGAACAGACACGGGCATTCTGGAATCTTCATAATAATTATATCAGCAATTTTGGCGATACTGCGTTAAGATTTAAGAATTTTCATCACCAAATAGATACACTATTAAATGGAGATTCAATACTGAAAATCTCGCCAAAGCAAATGCTGCAAATGGAGCTTGCGTTGACACAGCATTTTTTTGAATACTCCAAACATGCTTATGCAGGCAAAGTAGATTCTAAAGACCTGGAATGGTTTATCCCCCGGAAAAAAATAGATGCCGTGGTATTACTCGATTCTTTTATTGCACGTGATGGTAAAAACCTTGAAGGCTGGGAACCGGTGAACGTTTATTATCAACACCTGAAACAAGCACTGCTAGATTATCATACTATTGAAAAGGCCGGAGGATGGAAGGAAATAGAAACTGATAAATCAAAAAAATATAAGCCCGGCGACTCTGATATTATTATTAAACAGGTAAAACAACATCTCCAAATTTCAGGAGATGATAAAAACGTTGATACTTCAGGCTTCTATGCGAGTGAACTGGAACCCGTAATTAAGCTGGCTCAAAAAAGTTTTGGATTAAAAGAGGATGGAATTATAACCGCCGGTTTGATTAAAGAATTAAATGTTCAGGTTACAGAAAGGATCAGGCAAATGTTGATTAACCTCGAGCGGATGCGATGGATACCGCAACAGCCGCCGGGAAACCTTCTTCTCGTAAACATTCCTGAATTCCGGTTGCATGTATTTGATAGTGGGAAAAAGCAATTCAGTATGAATATTGTGGTTGGCAAAGAAGGGCACAGTACCGTAATTTTTACTGACCAACTTAAATATGTAGTCTTTAGCCCGTACTGGAATGTGCCAGCCAGCATTGTAAGAAATGAAATCTTGCCAGCTATGCGGCGAAACTTAAATTATCTTGCAAAAAATAATATGGAGCAAACCGGCACCAGTAATGGCCGGCCGGTGATAAGACAAAAGCCCGGTGGCTCAAACTCATTGGGAAGAGTGAAATTTATTTTCCCCAATAGCTACAATATTTATTTTCACGACACACCGGCAAAATCGCTTTTTAATGAATCAAACCGGGCTTTCAGCCATGGATGTATACGCCTGGGAGAACCTGTAAAACTTGCTGAATATCTTTTGCGTGATCAACCGGAATGGACTCCTGAAAAAATTAAAGAATCCATGAATGCATCAAAAGAAAATTGGGTAACGCTAAAAAAAACTATACCAGTGTTCATTTCTTACTTTACTGCATGGGTTGACAGTGAGGGGTTGCTAAACTTTAGAAATGATATTTATGGACATGATAAAGAAATAGCGGCGCACTTATTTGAGTAATGATTATTTGTTATCGCTTCGTTTAACGAATACCGGGCTAAGCGGGTATTAGCTTCAAGTACGCTGGGCTAAAGTTCTGCTGCATAATTTGCGCTATGGAACTTTTCTTATACTCGGACGAAAGTTGTGGTTGTAAAATTCCCTTAATACTACCCTCAACAATATGAACGACCTTATTTCAAATTTTTAATCTCTCTTGCCTTTTCCACTGATAGCAATACTTCGTCTGCTCTTTTCAATGCAGTGCCTAAATCATCCGTTACATAACGCTTACCTATTTGAAATAATAATCTTGACCTTGTTAACTCTTCTAATACTGCCGGTTGTATGCCACTTATTATTAATTGAATTTTGTCGTGCCTGCACATGTGTAACACATCTTTAATAGTATGCATGCCTGTTGCATCAATAATGGGAACGTGCCGCATTCGTACAATTAAAACTTTTGGCTTTTTTTCTATTACTTTAATGGCATCTTTAAATTTGTATGCCGCGCCAAAAAACATAGGGCCTGTTAATTCAAACACTTCCACATCCTTTGGAATATGATATTTATTTATTGAATTTTCGTCTTTACCATCGGTATCTTCATCTTCGTTTAAAAAAGAACTAACGTTACTAATTCTTATCATTTTACGCATAAAGAGAAATACCGCTAATACCATCCCTATTTCAATTGCAAGGGTGAGATCAAATAATACAGTTAGTAAAAAAGTGGTAAGCAATACCAGGGCATCGCTTCTGCTTCCTTTTATTATATGGACAAATGTTTGATACTCGCTCATATTATACGCCACAATTATTAAGATACCTGCAAGGCAACTCATCGGGATTAAAGTTGCCCATTTGCCCACAAGCAACATAATTATAAGTAATGTAAATGCATGAATTATTCCGGCCACCGGTGTGCGGCCACCGTTCTTTACGTTGGTTGCTGTTCTTGCGATTGCGCCGGTTGCGGGTATTCCTCCGAAAATAGCAGATGCGATATTTGCTGCCCCCTGTGCAACTAATTCCATATTACTCCTGTGGTTGCCTCCAATCATACCGTCAGCCACTACAGCAGAAAGTAAACTTTCTATACCTCCCAAAATAGCTATGGTAAATGCAGGGCGTATTAAATTTTTAATGATCTCAAAGTTAAGATGGGGGATAGATGGATACGGTAAAGAGGAAGGAATGCTTCCATAACGACTGCCAATGGTTTCAACCGGCAGATGAAATAATTGCACAGTTACTGTTGCTAAGAGTATTGCTATTAAGGAGCCCGGAATGATGTGCGTGATCTTTGAAAAAAATATTATTATTAAAATCGTGGCCATTCCAATGGCTACAGCATACCAGTTAAAACTTGTTACATGATGAAAATAGGATTGCCATTTTGGAATAAAATCGGCCGGAACGCTGCCCATATTCAAACCGAAAAAATCTTTCATTTGTGATGAAAAAATTATGACGGCTATTCCTGTCGTAAAGCCAACAATTAAGGGATGTGGAATAAATTTTATAACGCTGCCGAAACGGGCAAAGCCCATTATCATAAGCATGATGCCTGCAATAAAAGTGGCAATGATTAAACCGTCTACACCATACTGTTGTACAATGCCATACACTATTACGATAAATGCACCGGTGGGACCGCCGATCTGTACTTTGCTTCCGCCAAATGCGGAAATAATAAAACCGGCAATGATTGCGGTAAACAATCCTTTTTCAGGTGAGACACCGGAAGCTATAGCAAATGCTATAGCTAATGGAAGCGCAACTATTCCTACTATAATACCTGCAACAAGATCTTTAAGGAATTGTTGGCGGTTATAATTTTTAAGTGTTTCTAAAATCTTCGGCCTGAACATAAATAACCAATTGTATTTTATCACTAATCGGACTCCTGAATATTTAAAATGTGCAGGCATAGCATTCATTCAGAAACGTCCAGTGAGGGCACGGCCAGCGGGAGTGAAAATGGCTTTTATTCCTCTTAACAAAAAATGATTATCTAATGCCAGAATCTCTTTTTTACGGCCACCTAACCGGTTCCGTAATTTCCTGTATAACGGCCATTATTCACTATATAATTCCATCAGGTGATGCTGTGGCTATGTTTTCGCCAGCATCTTTAACAACATAATAAGGCCCAGCCAATTCTTCTAACCAAATACCGGTAGCGGGGCTTCTGTCGCCTAACATACTGTGAGATGTTATTACCAGAGAACTCTTAAGGGTTGCACGTTTATTTATTTTTACAATTCAGTAATACAACTAACATCCTTTTATTCTTCGCCTGGAAAAACCAGTACAGGAATTTTCGTATGCTTTACCATATTATCAGAGGTGCTTGAATTAAACAAGCTATGAAAAAATCCATATTTTCTATGCCTAAGCGCTAATATATCTACATTATATCCTTCAATAATTTCCTGCAAAGTGTCTTTTATATTTCCTCCCTGGAAATAATTAATATAAGGTTGATTAGGTGATTTTTTAAGGAGTACCTGCTCTGTCATAGTTTTACTTACGTCTTCTTCAGTTGAAACATTATCAGCGGAAACATGCATCATAAATAATTCAATCTGAAATATTTCAGTGAGTTCCTTTAACCATTCAATAATAGATAAGTCATCGGTTTTAAGGTCTGTAGCATAACCAATTTTCTCAAAATCTTCTAACGTGGCATTTTGGGGAATAATTAAAACAGGGTAATGTATTTTATCTAATACTTTAAAAACATTGCTGCCAAATAATATATTATCTGCAAAGCTTTCACCTTTAGTTCCCATAACCACCAGCCAGATATTATTTTCAGCTACTATATCGTTTAATTTATGGGTTAAAGATCCTTCATCTCCCAAATGCCTGATTTCAGGCTTATAATTGTCCTGTTTAATTTTAGTGAGCTCATTTTTTAATTCATCTACCCTTGATTGAAGGTTACTGATACTCTGCAATTCTAATGAAGGTGATGGATCATGCGGCCATACTACATTACCGCTAACAGGCATAGAAGGTTGCGGAGGATAGGCATTATACAATATCAAATTTGCCTTGGCTTTTATCGCCAGTTGTAAAGCATACTCTTCTGCAGATTTTGCATTTTGTGAAAAATCTGTAAGTACTAAAATATTTTTGAGTGTTTTCATATTTTTAAGCTTTGCTTATAATGTAAGTTAACCTGAAGTACGGGTATAAGTGTATTATCAAATTAACAGGTTATATGGTTCCCGAAATAAACCAGTTGCTGCCAATACAGGTTGAATATCATTTAACTCCATTCAAATTCAAAAAGCGCCTTCAGAAAAGTTAGAAACATAGTCTAACTGGCTTTTTAAAATTCTGCTTCCAGCATTTTCAAATAACCATCCATTAAATTAAGGTATTTGTCTGCTTCAGCCAAAGCAGATATTCTTTGAACATCGTCTTTGGCATACCTTGCTCTAAGGCTATTGACCTTTGCACGTATATTGGCACGGTAACTTTTATAATAAATAAAAAGCCTGCGGTCATTATCTGTTTTTATTGAAGGGAACAGGTTATTATAACAATTCAGAAACAGATCAGATAAATCCTTTCTGTTAAATTCATCAAGATCCATACAGAGAAAAGCAACATCATTCAGTACATCTATCTGCCGGTAATCATCATTAAATTCTAAACAGTCAAAAGGCTGAGGCGATGGTAATAAAAAAATGTTCCTCGAATGCAGATCTCCATGACAATCTCTGAAAAAACCAGACCTCAGTCTGTTGGCTAAAAGCTCTTTGTTCTTTTCAATAAATGCATTTGATATATCAATAGCGTGACTTATAATATCACTTCCTTTACTATCAGAATTTTCCCTCAAATAATCTCTTTCTTCACCGAGGTCATTGAATTTTTTTTGAACATCCAAAAAATCTTTTTTATAAATGATGTTTGTGTTTTTATGAAAGGCTGCTATTTTTTTGGCTAAGTTCTGAATATCTGAAGTCGTTACTTTATTATTTGTTAAGAGAATATCCATTTGCTTATCTCTTTCCAGTTTTCGCATCCTCACAGCATAATCTATTACTTCCCCATCTTCTCCTCCAATCAAAAGCCCGCCTGAAGTTTTCCTCACAGGCTGCACATCAATGTATATATCATCAGTTAGCCTTTTATTCAATTCAACTTCTCTTTCGCAATAGTATTTTCGTTTTTCCAAACTTGAAAAGTCAAGAAATGAATATTGAATT
>JBKJRY010000008.1:0-7832 GCA_046593045.1 Chitinophagaceae bacterium
AGTGTTGCCTTTTAAGATTCCATTAAAAATATTTTTAGATGTGGGAACCTATGCGGAAGCCTGGCAGAAAAATGCACCAACTGGTAAATTTATTTATGACGCAGGATTACAAATATCAGTTTTACAAGATTTAGTCAATATTTATTTGCCAATCATTTATAGCAAGGTCTATGATAATTATTTTAAGTCAACTATCCAGGATAAGCGATTCTGGAAAAATATTTCCTTTAGCATTGATATACAAAATTTCAGCTTTTCTAAACTCTTTCATCAAACCGGACTATAAACACTTCTCCAGTTGAAAAATGATTCTTTGAAAATATACTATTTACAATATGAAAATATAGATAAGGTAAAATGGGATCAATGTATTGATTCATCAACTAATGGTTTGATATATGGATATTCATTTTATCTCGATGCAATGAGCAAGCATTGGGATGCCCTGGTATCAGAAGATTACTCAGCTGTGATGCCATTGACGTGGAATAAAAAGTATGGAATTTATTATTTATACCAGCCCTTTTTTGCAGCATCATTAGGCATTTTTGGAAACAATATCTCAGCGGATGTTGTAAAAATCTTTCTCGATAATATTCCAGGGAAATTTAAGTATTGGGATTTTTATTTAAACAAAGAAAATGTATTCCAGGTTGCAGGCTATGACTTGTATGAAAGAAAAAATTACATACTTCCGCTTCAAAAAGAATATGAGCATTTATTTGCTAACTATGCAAAGAGCCATGTAAGAAATATTAAGCGGGCGAAAGAATTGGATAACATAGTAAAAAAAAATATTCCCATCGGGTTTGTGTTGACGTTAGCAAAAGAACAAACAAAAAGTTTCTCACCGGTGACAGATAAAGACTATGAAAATTTCTCAAAATTATTTTCAATTCTAGAACAAAAAAGTCTCGCTGTAACTTATGGAGTGTATTCTTCTCAACAACAACTGGTAGCTTCTAGTGTTTATTTTTTTTCGCATAACAGGGCGTATTATATTTTAGTTGGCAACCATCCCAATGGAAGAACTTCAGGCGCTTCTCATTTAATGATTGATCATTTCATACAGGAGCATGCCGGGGAAAATATGATACTTGATTTTGAAGGCAGCGATATAAAAAATCTTGCATGGTTTTACAGCAGCTTTGGAGCTATGGAAGAAACCTACGCCGGTATAAAATTGAATCGTCTGCCTGCGATTATAAAATTATTCAGGTAACAAATTTTCAGCCAGTAACACATCAAAAGGTGTGGTAATCTTTATATTATTTTCTTCACCCTCCACAATGGTAACCTTTAGCCCAAATGCTTCTACGACGGCAGCTTCATCTGTAAATTTATCCTTATAATCAATTTTGAAAGAAGGCAATAGGATTTTGCTGTGAAATGTTTGGGGGGTTTGAATTAGTTTCACTTTTTCCCTGTTAAGCATTTTATTTCCATTATTTGATACAAGCCTTAAGCTGTCTTTACAATCTATTGCTGGAATAGCAGTTCCAAACTCAGAAGCTGCCTCATAACATCTTCTTACAAGTTCGCTTGTAGCCAGGCACCTAACTCCATCATGTACAAAAATGATAGATTCCTCATCAACTAATTTCAACCCATTTTGCACAGAATGAAAACGGGTTCTTCCGCCTTCGCATAACCTGAATCGTGAGCGATCAAAATAGCCATCAATTATTTCCTGGCCTTTAGCCATGTGTTCAGCCGGGAGTACAAGAATTATCTCCATATCCTCATAGGCATTGATAAATGCAGTGAGGGTGTAAAACAGAATCGGCTTATTCTTTAAAAGCATAAACTGCTTAGGAAGGTCATTGTTCATCCGGGTTCCTTTTCCTCCCGCAACAATTATCGCAATTTTTTTCATTTCTATCAAAGTTAATTAATACCTGTTACGCCTGTTAACAATTCGCGTTTATGTAAATTGCAACATGCGAATTTATTTCTTTTTATTACTCATCATTTACTCATTTTTTTTTAGCTGTGCATCTAAAAAAAGTAATTCTAAAATGCAGCAGGTTCTTGGATTGCAAAAGATGAGCGACCTTGCTACGTCAGAATATGTGGTAACTAAACTAATTAAAGCAAATGACAATAAAACATGGTACAAAGTTGGGGACCGAAAAATATTGATGAGTTGCAAGGCTACGATCGTAGCAGGTATTGACATGTCTCTGATCTCTGAAAAAAATATCAACATCGACGGTAACAGGATCTCCCTTACGCTTCCACACGCAAAATTATTATACATAAATATCAACCCTGAGGATATTAAAACTGAATACCAAGATGTATCTATGTTCAGAACAAATTTTTCATCGCAGGAGAGGAATGAACTTGCTGCACGGGCAGAGAATCAGATAAGAGGGAGTGCAGATTCTCTTGGAGTCTTTACAACTGCTGAAACCAATGCTGCCATTTTTATAAATAATTTTTTAAGAAAAGAAGGCTTTCAGCAAATCAATATCAATTTTAATTCTAAAAATCCCTCCTTACGATAAATGCAAAAATCTTTACGAAAATATTTACTCATTGCCGCCTCAGCTATTCTCATTATTTTCCTGTTTCAAAAAATTAACTGGCTTCCTTCTTTTAAAAATTTTTTTGCAAGCCAGCCAGTTGTGATTGAAGAAACACCTATTATTATAAAAGAAATAAATACACTTTCCCAGTTGATTAGTATAACCTATAGTGATGAAATAGTGATGAGCGAAACAAAAAAAGGAAACGGAATGCCATCCCTGATCTCTGCAGGTATAACGATGATACTCGTCCCGCCGGTTGACCAACTTGTAATGATTGGGCGTGGAAAAGTTATTGCAGGTATTGATCTTAAAGGGCTAAGTGAAAATGACGTTAGCACATTTGGAGATTCTATACATATAACTCTACCTTCCGCTCAAATATTAAAGACAATAATTAATCCATCGGGCTTCGAAATATTTGATGAAAAAGGAGACTGGACTGAAGAAGCTGTAACTGATCTTAAAGTAAAAATAAAGAATGAGCTTACCAAACGAGGAGAGCAACAAAATATACTTAAGCAGGCGGAGCAAAGAAGCAGGGCTATTTTAGAAACTTTCTTAAAAAGCACCGGATTTGAGAAAGTAAATATTTCGTTTAAAAATTAACTATTATATATACCGATTATATTTTCTCCATCACTATTTTTCATTCCCCTATACATTCCAGCGCTGTTAAAAACCATTGCAACATTCCCGCTAGCATCTACTGCTATAAGCCCACCGTCACCATGCATAGCAACTAATTTTTTTAAAACAACTTCTTCACAAGCTTCCTGCAAGGTTAGGTTTTTATACTCCATAAGGCAACTTACATCATATGCGGCAACAGCTTTTATAAAAATTTCTCCATGACCGGTACATGAAATGGCACAGGTCTTATTATTAGCATATGTACCCACTCCTATCATTGGGCTATCTCCTATACGGCCATAGCGTTTATTGGTCATACCTCCAGTTGAAGTGGCTGCAGCAACATTTCCATCCTCGTCACAAGCCACCGCGCCAACAGTTCCAAACTTTTTGTCTTTCATTAAGCCAACAAGCTTATCGCTTTTATGATCGAGCTGGTAAAGATCGCTGTCTCTTATTTCCCTCCATTGATCATACCGATATTCGGAATAAAAATATTCATCAGGTTCTAATTTGATTCCTTGCTTGATTGCAAAATCATTCGCGCCTTTACCACTTAAAAAAACATGACCGCTGTGCATCATTACTTCTTCAGCGAGTTCTATGGGATTACGAATATTCCTTACACCGGCGATGGCTCCTGCGTCAAGATTTCTTCCATCCATTATTGCAGCGTCCATTTCATTGAGGCCCTTTTTTGTAAACACGGAACCTTTACCTGCGTTAAACAGTGGGCTGTCTTCAAGAATTACCACTGCGGCTTTAACAGCGTTCACTGCGGTGCCCCCATTTTCCACAACAGCATAACCACCGTCCAGCGCCTCCTGTAAGGCTTTCCTGTATGCCTCTTCAAGTTCCGGAGTCATATCTTCTTTTAAGATCGTTCCGGCGCCCCCATGAATGGCTATTGATATTTTTTTCATCAAAATAATTATTTAATTAACCATTAACCGTGCAATAAATTCATTTCAGTTTATCATTAATCAACTCTTTGCATTCTTCCAGCAATTTATTCCTGTCGATGGCAGCCGTCCCCACTTCCTCACAAACTATTCCTCCGGCTATATTTGCAATTTCAGCGGCCAGGTAAATATTTTTTGTTGAAGCATATATAAGTGAAGCAACGGCTATTACGGTATCACCGGCACCACTTACATCCGCAATATTTCTCCGGTGAGATGGCAAAATCTTCATGTCCGCTTTTTCCTGGTAGAAAATTCCTTTTTCTGAAAGAGTAATCATTGAAATTTTATGGTCAAGCTGTGTTTCCAGCTGGGCGTGAATCCCGGAGAGCAATTCAGCTGAAACTTCTTCAGGCAATAAGTTAAGGCTTGTGAATACCTCATGCAGATTCGGTTTAAAAAGCGTTACATTTTTGTATGAAAAAAAATTTTTTCTTTTTGGATCAACTGACGTAGGTATACTGTTTTCATTGCACAAATTTATCGTTTGACTTATCACGTTTTTTGTAAGTATCCCTTTATTATAATCCTCAAATATTAATATATCCGGTTGTTCATTTCTGATATATTTTTCCACCTGGTTCAACAGGTTTACTTCGTCTGCACCTTCAATGTCCTCCGTATGTTCAGCATCAAGACGCATCATTTGCTGATTTCGGCTTATTATCCTGATCTTGTTTGTTGTTATTCTTTTCTTACTGGTAAGTATATATCGTGTGTCAATATTATTTTCTTCAAGCAAATCCCTTAGCTGCATTCCATCTTCATCGTCACCTAAAATAGTTAGCACGGCGACCGAAGCCCCAAGTGATTGTACATTTAAAGCAACGTTGCCCGCGCCTCCAATTCTTTTTTCTTTTTTACTTACCGCTACAACAGGCACAGGCGCTTCGGGAGAAATTCTTTCTACATTGCCCCACCAATAGGTGTCGAGCATAACATCACCTATTACAGCAACTTTTAATTTGGAAACGTCAGCAAAAAGCTGATCAAAATCAGGAGACATTTAAAAAGAATTTGATTTCTTCTTTGGCGAAACTAAATAATAAATAGGAATACCGAGTGCGGCTATTATGAGACCAGGCCATGTAAATTGCGGTTTATAAATAATAAGCAGAATGCAAAAAGCAAGTCCCATTAGAATATAGATTGCGGGTAAAACAGGGTAGCCAAATGCTTTATAAGGCCTTTCCACATCAGGCATTTTTTTTCTTAAAATAAAAATTCCTGTAATAGTAAGTACATAAAAGATCACCACAACAAATGAAATCATATCAAGCAAATCCCCATACTTTCCGCTAAGGCACAAAATTGATGCGACTATCCACTGTGACCAAAGCGCCCAGGCAGGTACAGCGTGCTTGTTAAGTAATGCTGCTTTTTTAAAAAACAGGCCATCTTTTGCCATGCTATAATATACCCTGGCACCCGCGAGGACCAAACCGTTATTGCAGCCAAAGGTTGAGATCATTAGCATTACTGCAATTACATAAGTACCCACTCCCCCAAACATGGAATTTGCCGCCGCAACCGCAACACGATCCTGCGGAGCAAAGGCTATATCATTCATAGGGAGTACCGCAACATAGACGAGATTGGCACCAACATAAATAACCGTAACTAAAAAAGTACCCAGGAACAGGCTCAGCCCAATATTACGTTTTGGATTTTCAATTTCACCTGCAATAAAAGTTACATTGTTCCATGCATCACTGCTGAATATAGAGCCAACCATGCTTGCTGCTATAGCGCCTAATGCACCAGCACCTATTACTCCTTCAACAATTCCATCTCCGGATAGTTTTTTCATATCAAATGCACCCGTCCAGTTTGCCTGCCACACTTCCGGCTTAAAAAAAATAATACCTGCGATAATCAAACCGAATAAAGAAAGAATTTTGGTTGATGTAAAGATATTTTGTATCCATTTGCCGCCCTTTACACCTTTCGTATTAGTCCAGGTAAGAAACATGATAAGTAAAATAGCAATAAGGTGGGCTGGATAAAGTTTTAAAGATCCAAATTGGAATAGAATATTTTCATCCTTTACATCCAACACCGGAAAAAAATATCCTGCAAATTTTGCAAATGCAACTCCTACGGCGGCAATTGTTCCTGTCTGTATCACAGCAAAAAAGCTCCAGCCGTAAACAAATCCTACTAATGGATTAAAAGCTTCTTTGAGATAGATATATTGTCCTCCGGCCCGGGGGAACATAGCGCTCAACTCCCCATAGCTTACCGCCGCCGTGAGTGTCATAAAACCGGTTAGAAGCCAGATAACTATAAGCCATCCGGCGCTTCCAACATTGCGTGTAATATCTGCACTTACGATGAAAATACCAGAGCCAATCATGGAGCCAGCAACGATCATCGTTGCATCAAACAGCTTAAGGCTTGGCTTAAAGGAAGTAGCATGCTCACTCATAAAAAAATCCCGTTTTAGTAAACGGGATTGAAGATAAATATTTATTTGAGATTGGTCAGTCAAATCATTTTTTATTTTCTTTATACAGTTCATTGAGGCCTGCAATAACGTCGGGAGTTATATTCAGCGATGAATCTTTGTAAAACATGAAGCCTGGTTCATAAGAGAAGATGTATGAATATTTACCATCTTTATTATAATCTTTTAAAAAATTTTGGATTCGGGATAAAATGTCCTCTTTCATTTTCGAATTTGTGTTGTAAAGGTCGTTATCGATTCCCTGTTTTTTTGCCTGCAAATCCTGTTGCATTTTGTTCATTTCCTGCATGGCACTCTCTTGTTCCTGCTGATTCATATTTGGCCCTTTTTGCTGCAATTGCATTGCCCTTGATTGATATTTTTTCTGGAGTGTTGTAATTTCATTATTTGCAGCTTCTTGCTTCTTTTCAAAGTCAGCTTTTATTTTTTTATAATAGGTATAATTGTTCTGTAAAGAATCCAGGTCAATATAGGCAACCTTGGCGTTTTCGATTTCATGATTCACAGAAGAAGGCTGAATATTTTGAACTGAAGTTTTTTTGTTATTACTAAAATATAAATAATACAGAAAACCAACCAAAAAAATAAGAACTATATTGGTTACGAGTAAAATATTTTTCATTCACAAATTTTAAGGGGGCAAGTTAAAAAAAAGAAAGTGTTACCTGCTTAATGAAGTTTGTTTTAGGAAACAGTTAACATGAGGAGTAGATATCATCGATTTGAAATAAATTAAATATGAGTTTCCTAGTTTAAATCAAAAGTTATCACCGATAATTGTAATGAGACTATTTATTTTTCTTAAATAACCTACTTTCCAAAAAAATTCAAAAGCATCTTTACCTTTTATGGCAAAAAACACCAGCAACCCCAGTCAGGTTCATGAAATACTTGATCAATTAAGTGAAGATGGTTTGCTTCAACATTCAAGGCCATCCTGGTCTCTATTTTTATCCGCCCTTGCGGCAGGCCTGGAAATTGGGTTTAGCATATTATTAATGGGAGTGTTGTTTTCACTTTTTCAACACAGAATTACCGAGCCAGCTATGCATTTATTATTGGCATTGAGCTACCCTTTAGGCTTCTTATTTGTAATTGTTGGCCGGGAAGAATTATTCACTGAACAGACCACCATTGCAGTTATTCCAGTGTTAAGCAGAAAAAAAGGGTTTAGGAGCCTCTTGCGTTTATGGGGAATTGTGCTTGGGGGGAATCTTATAGGATGTTTCATTTTTAGTA
>JBKJRY010000101.1:0-3073 GCA_046593045.1 Chitinophagaceae bacterium
AGAATATTCTGCTTCCTGAACGTTAACTGTAGTATTGGGTACAAATTTTCCTGTGCCGTCATCATAAGATGAGTTAGGCAAAATAAATGGAGTCCTGTTTTCTGTCCATTTGCCCGACCCTGTAAAGGTCATGTCTCTTCCCAATTGATGAAAAATTACATTACCCCCGCGGTATTCCGCATTAGCGGCTAACGTAAAATCCTTAAACCTAACTTTTGTTCCTAATCCTGCTACATGTTTTGGGGTAGTTCTTCCAAAATTTTTCAAATCAGCAGTCTGAATTGGATAACCATCCTTACTTCCAACAATAATACGACCTGTTGCCGAATCTCTTAAGTAAGCTGTAGCTTTCAATGTTGGGAAACTTTGACCTTGAATTACATAAGCTTGTGCGTAAGCAAAACCGCCCAAAGCAAACTCATTTACGCCCTGGTATAATTTTTCAGCTTTGTTATCATTAAAGCCATAGTTGGCACTCATTTCCCAATTAAAGTTTGTCTTCTTTATAATCTGAAAACGAATATCAGCCTCATAACCCCAGTTTTTCGTTTCACCCACATTCAATCTTAAAAAAGGAAATCCTGTTGAATTAGGAACTTTCACCGTTAAAATGGAACCAGTTGATTTTTGTGTAAACGCTGCTACATCCAGATTAATCCTGTTATTAAAAAGCTGAAACTCACCACCTACTTCAAAGGATTTAACGAATTCAGGCTTTAAATTAGCATCAGGTAATACATTACCCACAGAATAACCTACAGTATTACCAAAAGGGAATCCTGAACCACTTTGATAATTTAAATCCAATTCGTATGGGTTAATATTATCATTAGCATTTTTATTATAACCTGCCCTTAACTTGGCATAATTTAATACATTTGATTTTATGCCGGGTAAGGCTTCAGTCAATATAAAAGATACATCAGCACCATAATAGCCGAATTTGTAAAGGTTCGTTGGTCTTTCCGGTTTAAAGAATAAGGAAGTAGCATCGTACCTGCCGCTGAGGTGAACAAAAATCATGTCTTTCCAACCGGTAGTTAAATCAGCATAATAACCATACTTTCTATTTCTGCTATTAAACTCACCTCCGCCCAGTTCTCCCTGGCGGTTACTCACATTAAAAATACTATCCTGAACTATTGAACCGGAACTTACACTAACCTGCTTTGTTCTTTGCTGGTAAATACTTTGCCCCAGTATTAGTTTATTAGAAAACCTGCCAAAATCTTTTGCGAATTGCAATTGCAATTCATTGTTTACTACATTTTCATTAGTAATTGCATCAAATACACTACCGGTAATATCAGTAGCAGCACGGTCTATTCCATCGTAATCATTTGGAAAAGGTGCAGGAACAAACGCAGTATTTTTTGCATAATCTGAATAAATAAATTTACTAGTATGATTTTTACGGATTCTTGAATTATTTACAACACCCAAGTGCTCATTGATACTTACCCAGGGCAGCAATTTATAATTAAACTCAAGGCTACCGCTCAGATTCGCATCCTGGTAATTCTGTCGATTGTTATCATTATTAAAGTAAGGATTATTATAATAATCATCATAAAAACCATTGGGATTTGCAAATTTATTATTTCTCCAGTCTTTTAATTGGGAAAGAGGAATATGAGCAGCTACATTCAGTACATCAAAATAAAAGTCAGAAGTAGTTCTGTCAAATTTTGATTGAGCATATGCAACGTTGAAACCTACAGTTAATTTATTGAGTGTTTTAGTGGCAGCCAAACGAACGCCGTTTCTTTCGCTTTTATCACCCGGAACGATACCTTCCGTAATGGTGTTTCCAAAAGACATGTAGTAGGTTCCATCCTGATCACCACCATTAAAACCTACCTGATTACTGGTAGTAAAACCTGTGTTCCAAGCTCTTCTCCGCTCTCCTTTTATTGCAGAATAAGGGAGTTCAAATTTACTACCATCCTCTGTTACTCTTCCTGCAACCCTGATAGAACCGTCATAAGCATCTCCATATTGTTGATTCTCAAAAGTGCGAAAATTATCTTTCATCCTTTCCAGATAATCTGATTTATAACCAGGTCTTCCGAAACTTGTAGCATAATGCGATCCGCTGCCATATTTTTCCTGAAAATCAGGCAGGAAAGAAAGTCTTTCAAAATTAGTTGCATTTGAATAAGAAACTTTTAATTTGCCCTTTGTACCTTTTTTAGTTGTTATGATAAGGGCACCGTTAACTCCGGCGGAACCGTATAAGGTTGCAGCCTGACCCCCTTTTAAAACAGTAACACTTTCCACATCATTGGGATTAAGTGCGGCTAATGCACTTTGTGGGACATTAGTTATACCGTCAATTACTATCAAAGCATCATTACTTCCAGTTAATGAACGATAACCACGTAGTACAACTTTTACCCGAGGATCAACACTATTATCGATATTGAAAACAGTTAAACCTGATACTTTTCCAGATAACGCTTCGGCCAGCCGCGGAGACTTACCGACCGTAAGTTCCTGATTAGTTACTTTACCAACAGAATAACCAAGTTCTTTCGGTCTTCTTCTTATACCTTGTGCGGTAACCACTACCTCTTGCAATTGACTATCACCTTGAATTAAAGTGACATTAACTACACTTTGGGCAGGCAAGGTTTGTTCTCTAAATCCAGCTGAAGATATTACTAGTCGAGAGTTTTGACCAACTGTTATCGTATAATTGCCATTTGCATCGGCAGTAACGGCATTGTTTTTACCAACTTCTGTTATGGTAGCATATTGAACAGGTGTTCCTCTATCATCAATAACCCTTCCGGTTACAACGCGGCTTTGCGCAAATGCCAATACCCCACTGAGCATCAGCATTATAAACAGTGTCAAGATTTTTTTCATGTGTGATTTAATTTTTATTTAATTGCAAATATAAAGTTAATCCTAAACCCAAAAAAGATGTTAATTATTTTTGAGTTATATAACGGACATCAAGCGATTTGAATGTGCTGCATGGAAAAATTAAAAATTAAAAATAGCCTGCATCTTTATCTCTGTTTTTCGATTACCAACTATTGCATCCAGGCCACTTCCAACAACTTTT
>JBKJRY010000206.1:0-2971 GCA_046593045.1 Chitinophagaceae bacterium
GTTTTTTAATTGACATAGATTGTATAAATGGGCTAAAGCTCATTCAATAAATTCTTTTTCCGGGCTTCAGCCCAACCCAATTTTAATGAGTCAATAAACAAAAATCATGGCTAAAACTATTGCAATCAATCCTTCTCTTTCACTCACTGAAGAAAGCGGAGTACAATCTGTTTATCAAAAGGTGGGTGGCATCTGTATTGCCATTGCAGTGCTTGCTTTGGTTGCTGCTGCCGCAGGTGCCGGGCACGCATATCCATCTGTATTTCTTGCCATTATTGTTGGCATGTTTGCTCTTGGTGCGGCTGCTTATGCATTGCCTTACTACCAGGGTCAAGCAGGTATTCGCAACAATGGTATTATGTTTACAAAGATGACCAACAGAGGAACCATTGCATGGATTGTTGCAATTGTGCTTACAGGTTTTTATATCATCATTTATTGGTACCCTTGGATGTTTGAAGGACTGATAAGAATATTTGATCCACTTAGTAAATTATTATCTAACCAACCAGCTAACCAATGGTTCATGTATGGTACGTTTTATACTCTGGCAGTACTCACTATGGGTATCCGGTTTATTGGAAGAAACAGGAACAACCGCTACCAGGTAATCCGCACTTTATCTGTAATGTTTTTTCAAACAGGTTTTGCTTTTCTCATTCCTATGTTTTTAAAAAAATTGAATGAGCCTGAATTTTATTTCTCTTATTTCTGGCCGCTAAAATACAGCTACCTTTTTCCTTCCGATGTTTCTTCTTTAATGGGTTCAGGACATCTTGGCGTTTTCATGGTTTTTTGGGGAGCGATGATGACATTTATTGCAACGCCATTACTTACTTATAACTATGGAAAGCGTTGGTATTGCTCGTGGGTTTGCGGCTGTGGCGGACTAGCAGAGACTGCCGGTGATCCTTACCGCCAGCTTTCTGATAAAAGTGTAAAGGCATGGAAAATTGAAAGATGGATGGTGCACAGTGTACTTGTTTTTATTACTGTAACCACTATTTTGCTTTGGTTAAATTCTTATTATAAAGGTAGCATTCTTGGCTCTGTTTCAGGTTCATTTGCCCAGTGGTATGGCTTCTTTATTGGGGCAGTTTTTTCCGGGGTAATTGGTGTGGGATTTTATCCCATAATGGGTTCAAGAGTTTGGTGCAGATTTGGTTGCCCTATGGCTGCAATTCTCGGAATATTTCAACGCTTTAAATCAAAGTTTAGAATTACAACCAATGGCGGACAATGTATTTCGTGTGGCAATTGCTCTACCTTTTGTGAAATGGGAATTGATGTAAGAGCATACGCACAAAAAGGACAAAACATTGTAAGGGCTTCCTGTGTTGGTTGCGGCATTTGCGCATCTGTTTGTCCCCGTGGTGTTTTAAAATTAGAGAATGGTAAAGAAGAAGGAAGAATAAATGATAATCCCATCACTATCGGTAATAATAATATTACAATTAATTTATAAATACCTTTACAGATAATGTGATGTATGATTATAGTATTTGTAAATATCATTGTAGTTCTGTATGCACTTGCGATACTTTTTGTATTGTTACATTCCCTTTTTGATGCACACCTGATTTATCATTACCTGCATTCATCCGGAAAAAAACAAACAACTTTTCATTCCAAAGATTTTTTTCCATATGTTACTATTCAGCTTCCGGTTTATAATGAATTACATGTTGTGGAAAGATTAATTGATGCAGTTGCTTCTATAGATTATCCTGCTGAAAAATTAGAGATACAAGTATTGGATGATAGTACAGATGAAACGTCTGAAATTATTTCTAAGAAAATTAAATTCCTGCAAAAACAAAATATTTCAATTCACCATATTCAAAGGAGTAGCCGTGAAGGTTTTAAAGGCGGCGCATTAAAATATGGACTCAGTTTGGCTAATGGAGAATTTTTTGCTGTTTTTGATGCTGACTTTCTTCCTTCAAAAGATTTCTTAAAACACACACTCCCTTTTTTTGGAGATGCTCAAATTGGAATGGTTCAAACAAAATGGGGACACCTGAATAAAGCAACTTCTTTATTGGCAAATCTACAGGCAATAGCGCTTGACGGGCATTTCAGCGTTGAGCAAAGAGGCAGGAATGCCGCCGGTTATTTTATCAATTTTAATGGAACAGCAGGTGTGTGGCGCAAACAAACCATACTGGATGCAGGCAACTGGCAATCTGATACGCTCACAGAGGATCTGGATTTAAGTTACCGGGCACAAATGAAAGGCTGGCAATTTAAATACCTCGAAGATTTTATTACACCCGGAGAATTACCACCTTTTATAAGCGCATTAAAATCGCAACAATTTCGCTGGACGAAAGGAGGCGCAGAAACCGCAAGAAAAAATCTAAAGTCACTGTTTGCCTCCAAACTTTCTTTACAAGTAAAAATGCATGGCGCTTTTCACCTTATCTACAGCTTTGGGTTTATAAGCATTATTACGTATGCTTTGCTTTCGGTGCCTTTGCTTTTTGTAAAAGAATTTTATCCTGATTATAATTTTTTATTCAAGATTTCAGGTTTGATTGGCATAAGTTTTTTCATTTATATTCTTCACTACTTTATTTCATATTTTAATAATACAAAAGGTAGTGTAATGCAAAAAATGATGGGCTTTATTTTTAGATTTCCGCTATTTGTTTCATTGTTTATAGGGCTTTCATTAAGCAATGCAATTGGTATTATGCAGGGGTATGTAGGTATTAAATCAGGCTTTGTACGAACACCAAAATTTAATGCTGTTGATAAAACAAATAAAATGTTCAGCAGCAGATATATCAAAACAAAGATCAACTGGCTTAACATTACAGAAGGGTTATTGATCTTTTATTTTTTATTTGGAGTGATACAATCCCTTTACTTTAAAAACTATGCCAGTTTGCCTTTATTGTTAATGTCTTTGGTTGGATTTACAATGATATTCATACTGGGTATTAAAGAATGGAGACAAAAAGCATTC
>JBKJRY010000402.1:0-48150 GCA_046593045.1 Chitinophagaceae bacterium
AATTTATGAACAAAAGGAAAAATGATAAAAAGCAAGTACAAAAATATTTTCACGCAACCCAAGTCAAATATGCTGCGTAGTGATTTTTCACAGACTAAATATCTAAACGATTAATAATACCACAAAAATGAATATGGAAAATGAGCAGGAACTCCATAAAAAATATGCTGCCCTGCAAAAAGAGCTTGTAGTAAAAAACCGGGAACTGGAAATTGAAGCCTCACTGGAGCGGGTGCGTAGTGTTGCCATGGCTATGAGAAAACCTGGTGATCTTTTGGATATCTGCAACATAGTCTATACTGAACTGCAATCATTGGGTTTTAGCGAACTCAGGAATGCCATGATCAACATTCATGATGATGAACAAAAAACATTTGTGAATTATGATTACTCGGATGAGATTGGCAAAAGCATCAATCCCTTAACCTACAACATCCATCCTGTAATTAAAAAACAGATACAGCAGGTAAGAAAAGCTAATGATGCTTTCTCCGAAACTATTTTTAAAGGCAAAGACCTGGAAAGCTGGAAGAAATTCAGGAAAAAAGTGGGCGAAAAAGAAGACCCCCGGATGAAAAACTGTAAAGCCCTCTACTATTATTTTTATTCAATGGGTACCGGCGCCATCGGTATCTCTACGTTCAGCCAGGTAAAAGGTGAAAAACTGGAACTTCTAAAACGGTTCCGAAATGTTTTTGCATTATTGTACCAACGATATACAGATATTGCTTTGGCAGAAGCGCAGGCAAGAGAAGCACAAATAGAAGCGGCATTGGAACGTGCCCGTACACAAAGCATGATCATGCAGCATTCGAAAGAGTTGGATGATACCTTACGTGTTTTTCATGAACAGGTTTTATTACTCAATATCAATTCATCATTTTCATTTTTATGGCTACCTGATGAAGAGAAAGACCGTCATATTTTTTGGGCCGCCTGGGCAGAAAATAATTCAACAGTTTTCAGGAGTAAAGCAATTAATTATCCGCTTGATAGAAATGAACCGGCAACCGCACAATGTCTTGTCGATTGGAAAAGTAATGAACCAGTTGTTGCTTATCATATGCCGCCGGCTGGTGTTGACAGTTATTTTGCCGCCTGGAAAGAATTGATTGATGGCGTTGAAAAATTAAAACCGGAACATTTCAGTGACGGTTTATATTATGTGGAAGCCTTCATGAAATACGGCTGCTTTGGTGTAATGGTCGAGACCGATTTAGCTGAAGAGGAAAAAAAGATACTCAGCCGGTTTGCCATAGAATTTGAACGTGCCTATACCCGTTTCCTAGACCTGCAAAAAGCAGAAGCTCAATCAAGGGAAGCACAGGTTGAACTGGCATTGGAGAGAGTTCGTGCAAGAACAATGGCCATGCACCAGTCAACCGAATTGGCAGATACAGCTTCTGTTTTATTTGAGCAGATAAAAGAACTGGGATTCGAAACCTGGAGCTGCGGATTTTGCACATGGCAGGAAAATGACCTGGTTGAAGTGTGGATGGGCGCCGATTCAGGAGGCCTGTTGCCACCTATGATGATCCCGTATAAAAAAGAACCCGCCCATTATGATATATTCAAGGCTTCTCTGCGAAGTGAAGCTGTGCATGAAAAAGTCTGGAAAGGAAAAGCATTGGAAAAGCATTATGCCTTTTTGCGGACCATTCCTTCAGTAGCAACGGCTATCAGGCAATTGGAAGATACCGGGCTATCGTTGCCAACCATACAATGTTATTATGCAGGCTTTTTTAAACAGGGATACCTGTTGCTGATCACCAAAAAAACGAAAGTAGAATTACATGATCTTACAAAAAGGTTTGCAAATGTCTTCGAACAAACCTATACCCGCTTTTTCGATCTGCAAAAAGCAGAAGCACAGGGAAGAGAAGCGGAGATTGAACTGGCATTGGAAAGAGTTCGTGCAAGAACCATGGCCATGCAAAAAAGTGAGGAACTCGCGGAAACTTCTTTTCTGCTTTTTGAGCAATTTAAAAACCTGGGCGAAACCAGTGAGCAGATCTCCATTGGTATTTTTAATGAAGAAGAGAACATCATGGAGTTATATTCAACGCTGTATGGCTCGCAATGGAAAGAAGCAGCAAGAGTTGATTTGAATGAACCCGTTGTGATGAAAAAAATTCATGCGGCATGGAAGAAGAAAACCCGTCTGCCGGACGGGCAGGAAAAATCACTGGTAATTGATCTTGCCGGTAATGATCTCAAGAAGTATAACTCCTACAGAAAAAAATTATCCAATCTCAACTACAAAGAAAAACGTTGGGTTATTCATATCGCTTTCTTTTCAAAAGGAGTGCTGACATTTTCTGCTACTGAGCCGCACCAAAATAAAACTATCCATTTACTGGAAAGATTTGCCCGGGTATTTGATGGCACCTATACCCGTTTCCTTGACCTGCAGAAAGCAGAAGCACAAGTAAGGGAAGCAGAGATAGAATTAGCATTGGAAAGAGTAAGAGCCAGGACCATGGCAATGCAGCATAGTGAAGAATTGGCTGATGCAGCGCAACTACTTTATAAGGTATTCGGAACGCTTGGTATCAATACTTTTAGCTGCGGCTATATGTTTATTGATGAAGCAAAGAAAACACAAACTGGGTGGTTCGTTCTTCCGGATGGTGTGTTGCTTCCGAATTTTGTTGTCTTTCCCTTAACCGGTGATCATGTCCTGGATAACAGGTATAAAGACTGGAAGGAAAAGAAAGCGATTCATACTTACGAAATACAAGGTCAAATAAATAAAGAACATCACCGGTTCTTATCCAAACATGTTCCGCCATTTATAGTCGAAGATGTTTTTTCAAAAGTGCCTGATCGTATAGTGTTTCATTGTGCAAATTTTTCGGATGGTTACCTGTTGATATTAGCGACTGAGATTTTTTCACCGGAAGAACAGCAAACGATCATACGCTTTGCTAAGGTTTTTGAAATGACCTATACCCGTTTCCTCGATCTTCAAAAAGCAGAAGCACAGGCCAGAGAAGCACAGATAGAAGCGGCGTTGGAGCGGGTAAGATCAAAGACCATGGCCATGCACAAAAGTGAGCAATTGGCTGAAACAGCTGAAGTCTTCTTTGATCAATTTGATTTATTGGGTAAAATCCCTGACCGCATGAGTATCGGGATCATCAATGAAGAAAGCAAGAAAGTTGAATTGTGGGTTACGGATCAAAGTGGAAACCAACTAAATAATGTATACTTTTTTTCAATGGACGAACGCACCAGCATAGCTAAGATCTATGCTGCCTGGAAAGAAAACAAAGACACCATTGTAGTCGACCTGACGGGTAAGAGTCTTGGGGATTGGCTCCAATTTGTAAAGGAAGAGGCTCAGTTACCAATCGACGAAACCAAAATCAAAGGCCGCAGAGTTCAGCAGGCAGCTTTTTTCTCCCAGGGCTTTCTTCTCTTCACCACTCACGAGCCTGTTGCTGATGAAATTATGAAGTTATTGGCGAGGTTTGCCAAAGTGTTCGATCATACCTATACACGCTTCCTCGACCTCCAAAAAGCAGAGGCACAGACAAGGGCGGCAAAGATAGAAGCGGCACTTGAAAGAGTGAGAGCGCAAACTATGGCTATGAACAAGAGCCAGGATTTGCAACAAGTAGTGTCAATCATATTCGGGGAGTTGGATACGCTCCAATTAAAAACGCTCCGGGGTGGTATCGGCATCATCAATGGCGCGAATCGTTGTGTTGATGTATGGGCAACAACAACCACAAACGATGGATATGAAGTAAATTTTTCCGGTAATGAATCCATCGATATTCATCCCATGTTGCAGGGAGTCTTTGCTGCCTGGCAAAAGCAGGAGGATTTTTATTATGTCTTAAAGGGTGAGGATTTAATCAGCTATTACAATACACAGAAAGGAGAAAATTATAAAATCCCCGACGGCACCGCCGGAGCAACTGTTTCTCATAAGGATTCTCATTACTATTTCTGCACTTTTTTTTCTGCAGGCGGACTATTTTTTTTCCGGGAAATTCCCTTTAACGACGAATTAATAAAAGTGATACGGCAGTTTGCTAACGCTTTCGGTCTTGCGTACAAAAGATTTGAAGATCTGAAACAATCAGAGGCACGAGCCCTGGAGGCCGTCAAAGAATCATCACTGAACAGGGTACGTGCTGAAATTGCGTCCATGCGATCAACGCAAGACCTGCAGCGCATAACGCCACTTATTTGGCGGGAACTCACTAATCTCGGAGTGCCATTTTTCCGCTGTGGTGTGTTTATAATTGATGAGAGCCGGGAAGAGGCCAGGTTTTACTTGTCGGCACCTGATGGACATTCGCTTGGAGTGATGAATTTACCTTTCAATGTAAATTCACTCACTACAAATTCCGTTGATTATTGGCGTAAGGGTCTAGTGTTTACTGACCATTGGAATAAAGAAGAATTTCTCAGTTGGATGCAAACAATGATTGTCAAGGGACAAATAAAAAACCAGGAAACTTACCAGGACTCAGCAACAGCACCGGATTCGCTTCATCTGCATCTTGTTCCTTTTACACAGGGAATGCTTTATGTTGGCAACTCAAACCCGCTTCCTGCAGAAAAAATTGACCTTATAAAATCACTGGCTGAAGCATTTTCAATTGCGTATGCCCGTTATGAAGACTTTAATAAATTAGAATTAGCTAAACAGCAAACTGAAAAAGCATTGATTGATTTAAAGCAGGCCCAGTCCCAGTTGATTCAATCAGAAAAAATGGCTTCGCTGGGAGAACTGACGGCTGGCATAGCCCATGAAATTCAAAACCCCTTAAACTTTGTAAATAATTTTTCGGAGTTGAATAAAGAATTGCTTGCCGAATTGAAAGACGAAATCGGAAAAGGAAATACAGACGAAGTAAAAGCGATCGCGGATGATATAATAACTAATGAAGAAAAAATAAACCATCATGGCAAGCGTGCCGATGCGATTGTAAAAGGCATGCTGCAACATTCACAGGCAAGTGCCGGTCAAAAAGAACTAACAGACATCAACAAACTTGCCGATGAATACCTGCGGTTAGCATATCATGGGCTCAGAGCAAAGGACAAAACTTTCAATTCCAGCATGAAAACGAATTTTGACGCAGGCCTCTCCTCCCTGGAGGGGAAAGTAAATGTAATCCCGCAAGATATCGGAAGAGTGTTCCTTAATTTAATTACCAACGCATTTTATACAGTAAACGAAAAACAGAAGGCTTTGCGAGGCTCAGCGGGACAACCATATGAACCAACAGTCTCTATCAGCACAAAAACTGTCAGGTCCGCTTCAGGTGATTTAAAGGTGTTGATTTCAGTGAAAGATAATGGCAATGGTATTCCTCAAAAGATCGCAGACAAAATATTCCACCCGTTCTTTACTACCAAACCCACCGGGCAGGGAACGGGTTTAGGATTAAGTTTAAGCTACGATATTATCAAAGCTCATGGTGGGGAAATAAAAGTGGAGACAAAAGAAGGGGAAGGCAGTGAGTTTATTATTCAATTACCTGTTGGCTGAATCACGGATTAATAAGATTAACGAATTAATAAAATGGCTGAATTAAAATATAAAGACGTAACAGAAAAGTTTTGGAACTAAAAGGTTAACTTTTAAAGACCCGTCCTGTGAAATCCATAAATCCTATTACTTCCGTGAATGGGTTTTTAATCTTAAATCGCAAAGTAACTTTAATATTATAAATTCAGTTTATGAATTATGAGATATTGTTAAAAGAAGCAGAGACTTTTATATCAAAATATATGCGCAAGCACGAAAATCCAAAGCTGCTTTTTCATAATCTTGCCAACACCCAAAGCATAGTGCTAGTCGTAGGTCAAATTGCCGGAGACTATCCCTTAGATGAAAAGGAATTATTTATAGCTAATACTGCAGTCTGGTTCCTGTATGTCGGTTATTATAAAGATTTTTTGCACCCCGAAGATGCTAGTGCAAAAATGGCGGAGGAATTTTTTACCGGCACCGGGCTTGAAAATGAAACAGTAGAGCGTATAAAAAAATGTATCCTGGCTACAATGCCTGGAGCTGTACCGGATACACTAGTCGAAGAAATTATTTGTGATGCAAATTACTTTTACCTGGGCACTGAAAATTTTTCACGCTATAACAAATTGAGACGTAAAGAAGACGAACTTCTCCATAAGACAACTTTCGATAGGAATCAATGGACGAAGGATACAATTCAAATGTTGGAAGGCCATAAATACTACACTGATTTTTGCAAAAGCAGTTTAGATAGTGGCAGGCAGAGAAACCTTGAAAAGCTAAAGAAAAAAAATCCCTTGCTATCATTAACCCCCGGTTCTTTAGCTTCCCTGCTGGAAAACAAAATTGAGTTAAACGAAGAGGAGATAGACAGGACTAAAGAAAGAAAAATAAATTCTGCCGACAGGACTGTAGAGACTATGTTTAGAACCACTTCTACCAATAGCCAACGCCTGAGCAGCCAGGCAGATACCAAAGCGCATATAATGATTTCAGTAAATACAATTATTATTTCATTGATGTTGGGTCTCAGGCAGCTCGCTGAAACAACAAAATTCACTTTGCCGGTAATCCTGCTCGTGGTGGTGAACCTGGTAACAATAATCTTTTCAATCCTGGCAACCCGGCCCAATGTTGCAAAGAGAAAATTTTCAGAAAGTGATTTCGAACAAAATAAAGTTAACCTGCTTTTCTTTGGCAATTTCTTCTCTATGGACTTCAATAACTATAGCAACGCTATGCTACATATTATGAACGATAAGCACTCTCTCTATATAACTATGTTAAGAAATTTATATGAGCAAGGCGCGGTTCTCGCTAAAAAATATAAAATGCTAAAAATCTCTTATAATGTTTTTATGTATGGGCTTATTTTATCAGTGATCAGCTTTTTTATTGTCTCAAACTTTTTTTAGCCCCGGCAAAAATATCATTGGAGGATGGTTATAAATCAACTTCTTAAGTAAGGGCAAGGAAACATATAGCCAGAATGGATATTATTGAAGAAAATGAATTTTTGAATTCTTAACTTTTATTAGAAGTGTAGAATATATTTGAAGTATCAATTTTTTTATTGATATGACAAATAGCTGCAAGTATGTTGTGTTGGCATTCCCGCTAGTAATTCTTCATGCGCTTTTGCTGAACTACGGAACAGATATTCCTGCACATTTACTTAACCGGATATTTCAACCATTTTTTACAACAAAGCCGGCAGGAAAAGGTACTGGGCTTGGCCTGTCATTAAGTTATGACATTATCACCAAAGGTCACGGAGGCACACTAAAAGTTGAATCTGAAGAAAATGAATACACTGAGTTCATAATTTTTCTACCAAAACAAAATTTAAGGGCTTATTAGATTCATTTTTAAAAGATTTAGTGAGTAATTCTCAACAATCACTGCGAATCTTCTAAATGTCTGATAGCCTGAAATAACTAAAGTTTAGCCTTGTTTAAGAAAACACTTTGAATGCGTTTTGACTTGTTAAATTTAAAATGTAATTTCCATTTAGGCAAGTGTATGACATACCCTTTTACCATACTTATTCAACAAACATTTTTATGAATGGTTAAAGACTTGAAATTAATTTTTGATTGGTCAGAAGTATGGGCATTGTTAATACCACTATTTCAATTGTGGTTAAAACGAAAACAGCCTGCGTATCTTAAACCCGTAATTTTTTATTTGTTTGCGGCCTTATTTTTAAATTTATCGGCTGATATAATTGCTGAATGGAAAAGATATTTTCCTGGATGGCTCCAAAGTAATAACCCATTATACAACATTCATTCAGTAATAAGATTTGCATGCTTCAGTTATTTTTTTGTACTCCTCCGGCAGCCTTATTTTAAAATCATAAAAAAAATACTTCCGGTAGTATTTATTTTATTTTTGTTGATTGATTTTGGTTTAATAGTTGACTTTGGTTTTTCTGAACAGTTTTTTTATGAATCGCATATAAGCGGAAACTTGTTTTCAGCGGAGGCATTCTTCTTACTGGCGTATTGTATGCTTTTTTATCTTTCAAAGTTAAAAATTGAGATAGAAGCCCTCGCGAGGGGAAAGGATTTCTGGGTGGTTATAGGGCTAAGTATCTACGTAGTAGTTAATTTTTTTGTTTTCTTATTTTATGTTCCAATGATAACACAAAATCAAAGTCTCGCGAACAATATGTGGGATGTCCACAACGTAGCCTACATCATACTTTGTATTTTTATATCTAAAGCTTTTTATGTACCTGCCACTGCTTAATGTCGAGTTCAGGGTTATTCTTGGTATTTCTGCCATGGTATTACTTTTTACAAGTTTTCTTATTTCCTTTATTACCAGCCAGCGCAAAAAGATCCAGTATCACAAAAAAACCCAGGAACTCTATGAACGGCAACAGCAGATTCTTAGAGAACAAAATGAATCACTTGAAAGAGGAGTTGAAGAAAGAACTGCAGAGCTGAAGGAGCAAAAAGAAGCGTTGCAGGCTTCCCTTAATAATCTTAAGGCAACACAATTACAATTAGTTCAAAAAGAAAAAATGGCTTCTCTCGGGGAACTTACTGCGGGCATAGCTCACGAGATACAGAACCCGCTAAATTTTGTAACTAATTTTTCAGAAATAAACATTGAGATGCTTGCTGAAATAAAAGAACAGCTTGCTAAGGAAGCCTTGTCAGATGAAGTGAAATTAAACCTTGATGATTTATTAAATGCCGTAACTATAAATCTTGAGAAAATACACCACCATGGAAAGCGTGCAGATGATATCGTAAAAGGCATGCTATTACATTCGCGTACCACATCAGGCCAAAAAGAACTCACTGATATTAATGCACTCGCTGCTGAGTATTTCAAATTAAGCTATCATGGCCTCAGGGCAAAGGACAAAGCCTTTAATGCAATAATGAAAACAGACCTGGATGAATCCATCAAGAAAATCAATATCATCCCCCAGGAGATCGGAAGGGTTTTGCTGAATTTATTCAATAATTCATTTTACTCTGTTACAGAAAAAAAATTAAATGAAAATATTTCGGGTTTGAAAAAATACGAGCCAACGGTTTATCTGAGTACCAGGAAATTGAATGACAAGATTGAGATAAAAGTAAAAGACAATGGCATGGGGATTCCTGCAAAAATATTAGACAAGATATATCTTCCATTTTTTACTACCAAACCTTCCGGGCAGGGCACCGGCCTCGGTCTGTCATTGAGCTTTGATATAATTTCAAAAGGACACATGGGAGAAATGAAGGTGGAAACGGAAGAGGGCGAGTTTACAGAATTCATAATAACCCTGCCAACGAAGTAAATTGCCTCAAATAAATTATAAATAGAATAAGTAGCCGGTATTTTGTTGCCTCATATAATTTTTTGTTTATATAAAATGATCGATATTTAGTAAGAATTTGATTTTTCAAATTAAAAGACTCTTGTTTTATCATGAAAAAGATTCTTTTTTTTACATCAGTATTCTACATACTATCTCCAAAAATTTCTTTGGCCCAGGATACTCAAATCAAGGGATTCATTGACGTGTTGACTACCTATGAGAAAGATAAAGTGTCTTTCGGTTTCGGAGAGCAGGATCTTTTTATCACTTCTTTAATTAATGACCGCATTTCTTTTCTTGGGGAAAGCGTGTTCAAATTTACACCATCGTCACCCACTGAATTTTCAGTAAGTGTTGAAAGGGTTGTAATTAAATTCAATATAAAAGGAAATAATGACCTTCTATTGGGCAAGGTGCACACGCCATTGAACTATTGGAACAACACGTACCACCATGGAAGGGTTTTCTTCCCTACTATTGACAGGCCTTTATTATTTGGGGCAAATATCATCCCTCTTCATACCGTAGGATTAGGTGTTCAGGGCCACGACTTTGGCAAGTTGAAATTTGGTTACGATTTCTTCATAGGGAATGGACTAGGTTCAACGGAGATTCTTGATAATGACAAAAGTAAATCGGTAACAGCTGCCATTGATATTAAACCTTTCGGCAAGTGGCGGTTTGGAGCTTCCTGGTACTATGACGTAATTGCCAGGGGAGCCAAGGTACATGATAAAATTTTTAACTGGAAAGTGAAGCAACATTTATTTTCTGCTTCTGCCTCCTCCTTTGGAAAAAAATTTGAAATCCTCGCCGAAAGCACCGCAGGCATCAACTATACTGATACGACTGGTTCTAAAACAACCTTTGCATCTTATATCTATTCCGGGTATAGGGTAGCTGATAAATTAGTCCCTTACATTCGTTTCGATAACATTCATTATCAACCAGGCGAAATTTATTATAATAAGGAAAATGTCACATCCGTAGTAGCTGGCTTGCGGTATGAAATAAATTATTTAGCAGTTATAAAATTGGAATACCAATATAAACATTCAGAACTTACAAATAATACTAATAAAGTAACGGCCCAATTTGCCATTGGATTTTAAAAGGAAATGAGAAACTTAAACTTATATGATTTTTTCACACATTCATTTGCTGGCAGGCTTGTGCTTGCTGTTTTTTTCGTTTCAATAAGTTTAATAGTTAAGTCCCAGGATAATACTTTAGTGGCGGTAGGCAATCAATCGGGTACACCCTCATCAATGAAATGGGCCGAACTAAAAGCGATTCTTATGGGAGAAACGCAAAGATGGAAGAATGGTAAAAGAATCATAATTGCACTTATGAAAACGAATACCCCCACAGGCAAAACCACCTCCGCTACGATATATGATATGAGTGGTGATGAATTGAATAAATTTTGGCTGGCATTAGTTTTCCAGGGAAAAGCAACAGCTCCGACTTTCTTTAATTCCGAAAGTGATCTTGAAAATTTCGTTGCCCAAAATCCCGGTGCTATAGGCATAATCGATAAGCCCTTAGGAAGTAGCATTAAAATAATCACAATAGATGGGAAGACTCAGTTCAATCTTTAGCATGTCTTCAATGATTTCAAATTAAGAGATAAATTACCATGGTTTTTTCCCTTAAATCCAGAATTTGGCTAACGGTATTCTCCATTGTTGTAATGTTTACCTTTTTTACACTTTTTTATTTTCCCGCCCAGGAGCGTAAGCTTTTACTCAAAAATTATAATACTGAACTGCAAAATCTCGCAAATACTGTTGCGCTTGGCGTAAGGATCGCACTTACTGAACAGCATTTTGAAGGTGTTGCAACAGCGATGCAATTCGTAAAGGATGATCCACGTCTCCAATTTGTAAGTATAATTGAGTACGATACTGTTTGGAGTGTTAATAATCAAAGTTATAAAATTCAAAAAAAAGTATTCAAAACATTTCCTGAAAACCAGCATCCTGATCCAAACATAGAAACCAACAATACTGCGATCATAAAAAGGGGTGCATTCAATTCGCCGATGATGTCAGGGTCGATAGTGCTGGCTTTCACAACAAAAGATATAAATGAAAGCCAGAGAAAAATAAGGCGTACATCATTAATAGTTAGCAGCATGGTACTCCTCATTGGTGTGCTCCTCGGATTAGTCCTTGCAAGAAAAGTTTCTGTTCCGGTATTGGCCTTGCGGGATGCGGCTAATCGTGTAGGTGAAGGCGATCTGAACCAAAAGGTAAAAATTACCTCCAGCGACGAAATCGGACAATTAGGAAAAGCTTTTAATACCATGGTTGATGATCTTTTGATAGCAAGAAAGGAGCTTGATAAGAATAACCAGGAACTCTCCACAACAAATGCAAGATTAAGTAATACGCTTCGCGAGTTGAAGTCAACACAGGTCCAGTTAATACAATCAGAGAAAATGGCTTCTTTAGGCGAACTTACAGCGGGTATTGCCCACGAGATTCAAAATCCATTGAATTTTGTAAATAATTTTTCTGAAGTAAATACAGAATTAATTGATGAGATGAAATTGGAACTTGATGAAAAAAATTATGAAGAAGTTATTTCCATCGCTGAGAGCATTAAAGACAATCAACAAAAAATAACCCATCATGGCAGACGTGCTGATGCCATTGTAAAAGGAATGTTGCACCATTCCCGAAAAAGTTCAGGACAAAAAGAATTGACTGACATAAATGCACTTGCGGATGAATACCTCCGCTTAAGTTATCATGGCCTGAGGGCAAAAGACAAATCATTCAATGCAAATTTTAAGATAACCCCCGATGCGAATGTGGGCAAAATAATGATCATTTCACAGGACATTGGGAGGGTATTATTAAACTTATATAATAATGCTTTTTATGCGGTAACCGAAAAAAAGAAAAAATGTGACCTTGAGGGAATAAACAATTATGAGCCTACAGTTCATGTTTATACCCAAATAATTAATAAAAAAATAGAAATCAGGATTAAAGATAATGGACCGGGCATACCTAAAAAGGTGTTGGGTAAAATGTACCAGCCATTCTTTACCACTAAACCAACCGGACAGGGCACAGGGCTTGGACTGTCGTTAAGTTATGATATAATAAAAGCACATGGGGGCGACATAAAAGTAGAAACGAAGGAGGGCGAATATGCAGAATTTATTATTGAACTACCTGCTGATACTACTGAATAAAAACACGTTTAAAAAAGCAGGGATTGGTTGATTTTGAAAATAGAGAAAGCATTCACATTAAATAGATTTTAATTAAATTATATTCATGCTTGGATATTAACAGTCATTTTTGAAATATTTTATGTCTTTTGAACCCATTCTTTCTTTTTTTCTAATAAGGTACCTGCGAAAAAACATTCGTTTTTTTTCACCCAATCCCTTTTGGGAGAGTATTCTTACCAGGGCTATGTATGGTGTTGTTATACTTTTTATACTGGAGATAGTGCTGTCTGCTGAAAAAATAAGCATATGGATTTGGCATCTGCTGCTTCTTGCAATCATCTATATATCCTTCAGGCTTTCAATGCTTGAGCGCGTGCGAACCGTTATGGTGGCGATTTTACCACTAATCATAATCGGGATTGTCAAAGACATACTTCACGCGGTGAATCAAAGGTTTTATAATACTCTTGAAACTTACCTTGATATAGTTTTTGCTATTGCCATAACGTGGATGGTGGCCATGCTGATAAAATCTAATAAGCAAAACAAAGCACTGGAGCAGGAGCGTAAAAGAACAATGGAAGAAGAGGAAAGAAGCAGGTTTATAGAAGCTCAAAAAGTGGAGCTGGAATTGATAGTTGCAGAAAGAACGGCCGAGATTACACAACAAAAAGATGAATTACAGCATGCTCTTATAGAACTCAAAACCACGCAATCCCAATTAATACATTCTGAAAAAATGGCATCATTAGGTGAACTCACCGCGGGTATTGCGCATGAAATACAAAATCCTCTGAACTTTGTAAATAATTTTTCAGAAGTAAACGCTGAGCTTATCGAGGAAATGAAAATTGAACTTGCATCCGGAAATATTGATACCGCGGTTTCCATTGCGGAAAGCATAAAGGGAAACGAGGAAAAAATAATTCACCATGGCAAGCGTGCAGATGGTATTGTAAAGGGAATGTTGCAACATTCACGCAGCAGTAACGGCCAAAAGGAATTGACGGATATTAATGCGCTTGCTGATGAATACCTGCGCCTGAGTTACCATGGATTACGGGCTAAAGACAAATCTTTTAATGCTACTATGGAAACTCATTTTGATGAAACAATTGAAAATATTAAGGTAATTCCGCAAGATGTTGGAAGAGCATTTTTAAATTTGTTTACCAATGCATTTTATGCTGTTTCAGAAAAAAAGAACCAGGTAAATGGTGATTATAATCCAAAAGTGATTGTAAGTACAAAAAAAAGTAATGGGAAAGTTGAAGTGAGAGTAAGAGACAACGGAATGGGAATTTCAAAAAAAGCATTGGATAAAATTTTTCAACCTTTTTTTACAACCAAACCTGCCGGCGAGGGAACAGGGCTTGGCTTATCATTGAGCTACGAAATAATAACCCAGGGCCATGGAGGCAACATACACGTAGAAACAAATGAAGGTGAATATGCTGAATTCATAGTGAAATTACCGATATGAAATTTTTATAACCATATTTAAAACTAAAAAAAATTGCAATGAATATTTTAGTAGTTGACGATGAAACTGATATGGAAACATTATTCAAGCAACGTTTCAGAAAGGAAATCCGGGATAAAAAAATTGACTTCTTTTTTGCGAGTTCGGGAGAAGAAGCCCTGTTTTATCTTGAGAAGCACACTCATGAAGCTGTGCTGATTCTTTCCGATATAAATATGCCAGGTATAAGCGGACTTCAGTTGTTGCGGATGATCAAACAAAGATATGAAAACCCTCCACCGGTAGTAATGATGATTACAGCCTACGGTGACGATGAAAATTATAAACAGGCCATGCAGTTGGGCGCTGATGATTTTTTGACTAAACCAATTGACTTTAATATTTTAAAAGAAAAATTAAATACCAGAATAAATGGCAAAGATACTAGTAGCTGATGATGAAGCGGATCTTGAAATACTCATAAAGCAGAAGTTCCGAAAAGAGATAAGGGAGCATAAGTACGATTTTATTTTTGCTGCTAATGGAAAAGAAGCGCTGCTAAGACTTGAGGAAGATCCTGAGATTGAAATTTTACTGAGTGACATAAATATGCCTGAAATGGATGGGCTAACTTTATTATCAAAGCTTAACGAGTTAAATTATCTTACTAAAGCAGTAATTGTATCAGCTTACGGTGACATGGAAAATATCAGGACAGCGATGAACCGCGGCGCCTTTGATTTTGTATGTAAGCCGGTAAATTTTGAAGATCTTGGTATCACTATTCAAAAAACATTACAATATGTAAAACAAATACGTAAAACACTCGATGCCATCAAAGAGAACAACATTCTTAAAATGTATGTAGATAAAACGGTGTTGAATTTTATGAATGGCCGTGAATTTGAAACTCAGCTTATGGCAAATGAAGAAGTTGAAGCTACAGTTGCGTTTATTGACATTTGTGGGTTTACTGCAATTACGGAAACGGAGCCGGCCGATGCAGTTGTCAGGCTTTTGAATAAATATTTTGATGTAATGGTGAATGAGATCATAACCCAGGACGGGTATGTTGATAAGTTTATAGGCGACGCCATACTTGCCGTCTTCAAAGGAGACTTTCACCTTGACAGGGCCATAGATGCAAGTCTTGCAGTCAGGAAGCTTTTGGAAAATTTCCCTCAACAAACAGAAGTAGCATCGTTTCTTCCAAAAGTATCTATCGGTATTGACAGCGGGAAAATGATCTCAGGAAACATTGGCTCTGCGAAACTGCGAAGGCTGGACTATACGGTAATAGGCGATGTTGTAAACACCGCGCAGCGATTGCAAGATATGGCTAAGGCAGGCCAGATCCTTATTTCTGAACAATCCTGGAACAAAGTAAAAGAATCATTTATTTGCGAACCCATAGAGGCAGTAAAACTGAAAAATAAAAAGCAGTCATTAATGGTTTACGAGGTGTTGGATTAAAATGGATTTACAGTTCAAACATTCCTTCTTAATTTTCTAATGAATATGCCTTCGTTTAATAATACCTCCCGAGGCTTCTCTTATCATATTGGCAAAAACAAAAGCACGGGAATCTATTTCGTGCACCAGGTTCTTTAATCTGCGAAGTTCCAGCCTTGTAACTACCGTAAAGATTATGTCTACATCCTCGTGCGTTTCAAACTTCCCTGGAAGGTATCCCCTTTCGCCTTTGTAGATGGTGATGCCACGGCCCAGTTCATTCACCAGCCTGTCTTTTACTATTTCACTTTTGCCTGATATAATTGTTACACCAATATATGCTTCCAATCCTTCCACCACATAATCAATCGTTTTAGAAGCGGTAAAATAGGTAAGCATTGAATACAAAGATGTTTCAATTCCAAATTCGAAGGCCGCAATAGTAAAGATCAAAATATTAAGGGCAAGTATAATTTCGCTTATGGTAAAGCTTGTGCGCCTCCAGGTATATAATGCAAGTACTTCGATGCCATCTATTGCGCATCCGGCCCTCATAGTAAGGCCCACGCCTATACCTAAAAAAAATCCACCAAAAATAGATACCAATAGTTTATCATTGGTAATAATCGGGTAAGGCAAATACTGAAAGCAAACACCGAGCAGTACAATGCAAATGAAAGTTTTTAAAGCATATTTGAAATTGATCGCATAGATGCACATAATAATGAAAGGCAGGTTAGCCAAAATAATCACTGCTGCGAGGTTGAGGTGATATAATTCATGAATTAATAAGGAGATGCCTGTTATGCCGCCATCAAAAAATTTGTTAGGTACAAGAAAACCCTTTAAAGCGAATGCTGCCATAACCACTCCAACTGAAATTAAAATAAAATCAGTGACCCAGTCATACATGGTGAAGCCATGTTTTTTTGCCTTGTATCCAAATTCATTTTGCCTTAAATGTTCTTCATTTTGCCTGAGCTTCTGGCTAAGTTTGCTTGTGGCACTCCTGGTAAAATACTTATGAGTTTGCAAAAATTTTATTTCCACGTTTCTCCATTGATCACGGTCTTTTATGATACCAGCTTCATGCATTTCTTTATAAAGCTTGTCAGCTTTGACGATATAAGAATCGGTACCCAGGTAATAAAGATTAGCGTCGCAAAGTATTTCAGCAAGTTTATTCTGAGGGGATTGTGGTATTTGAGTGGCTATTATCAAAGAACAGATTTTTTCAAGCTCTTCTTTATTATACTCAAAATCAGGGAGCCATTTTTCTGCCATCCTGCATGATATCTCCTCGTGCGATTTATAGGTTTCTAAAAAACCTGCGTCATGAAATAAAGCGGCAGTCTTTAAAATTGTAAGATCGTATCCTGAAATATTTTCTGCTGTAGCTAACTCCTGCACATATCCCAATACATCGTTTGTATGGCCTGCATTGTGATAGGTGAGATATTTCGGAAGTTCACTTTCTAGTTTTAGAATTAAAAATGCGTAGGCTTTATCAAATTGCATCGGGAGTCGTTGGCTGAAAATTTATTTGGTTAATGTTTAAAAATACTGAATTTGTTTTGCCTGTAAAATTCTACTTACGAAATGGTAGCAATATCATATTTGAATACTTGCCTGTATAAGATGTAATACTTTTTTAAATGAATGTGAGAAGTATAATTGCAGTTAAAAAGGATATACGTAGAAAAAGCCCAATCTCACAATTGTGTAGGGACTTCTATCCGGTAATTTTTGTAATTAATAATGTCTTCATACAGCAAGGCTGGCTCCTCCCCTGGCGTCCTTTACACACTCACTTGTATTCTTATTCCATCAATTCATTAATAGTAACAACTTTATAATGTTCTTTTTTTAGTAAGTCAATTAGGGAAGGAAGTTTTTTATAAAACTTATCGGTCCTTCCGGGGCCTGCACCTGCATGCATTAAAAGTATAAAGCCATTTAATCCATTGGGATATTTTTGATGGTGATCAATTATGGAGTTATAAATAGTTTTGCTGCTCCTGTAGTTTTTATCAGCAGTAGTTGTGTAATCTGCATTGCTTAAAGTTCCGGGTGTATAATTTATTAATTTCAATCCCATTTCTTTGGTCCATACGGCAATAGAATCATTATACCATTCATAAGGTGGAAGAAAATAATGCGCATCTCCCTTTTTTATGCCAAATGATTTCATTTCTTTATAATTATTCTCAAGGTCATTTTCAAATTGCCGTTTAGTCACCAGCAGGCTATCTCTTTTATCCCAATCACAATACAACAAATGTTTATCAGAATGTGCGCCAAGATAATGCCCGTCTCTTTTTATTTGCTTTATTAAATTGGTGAAAGAAGGATTACGATAAAAATTACCCGTCAAGAAAAAAGATGCTTTCACTTTTTCGCTTTTTAAATCCTGCAATACCTCCTCACCACCTTCCGCAAATTGATCACCGGAGAATACAAGAGCAATTTTTCTTTCCTCAGAATCTCCACGAATAACAGCCCCATTCTTAAAAAGAAATTTGCTGGCTGGAGAAGCGGCTTCCTTTGCCGCCAATAAATAAATTAGCGAAGCCGTGCCATCCATAGTGGGTTCGTTCGTACTATAATCACCATAGTCATCATGATACACAACAAGGTCACTTTGAAAAGCTGCATATTCATCCGGATGGTATAAGGTGATGCCGATAAGATTATTATAAATACTTCCGTAAACCGGGCCATCAACTAATCCTCCGTCTATCGGATAATTTTTTAAATGCGTAAATGCCGAGTGCGGATCTGTTGGCGTATCTCCCCACGATGGCAAACCATATACCATGCTTGTTCCCCATGGATTACAACCAAACAGCCAATCGAAATTTGCCTGTTCGAGTTCGTCAAATTGTTTATCGTTGGTCAATTGCTTATACCAAAAGCATTGAATGGCGAAAGAGGTTGTAAGATTATTACTGCACCATATAAAAGGTACACCACGGTAAAATGCATTCTGCTGAGCTTTATTCCAAACTCTTTCAATTCCTTCTTTATAATAACCAACAATAGTGTCTTTTTGCTTTCCTTTTAACTGTTTTGCTAATTCATAATGCCCAAGGTTAATAAACGGATACCATTGATAATGTTTTGCAGTATCCGCGCCAAGCCATGGTGTTATGTTTTCCTGGCTGGCATAGTATAAAGCCGAATCTGTAAAGGCATAGTCACTTTGATTTCCAGGCAACATATTGCCCCCGACCGCAAAGGCCAGTTCCATATCATCAACCCAATTATCTTCCGCATAGATATATGGTGATCTTACAGAAACCGTTTGCGTAACGCCGGGCTTTCTGTGTGCATAATGTAACGCTGAATTAGATTTTGCTTCTAATAATTCGCTATACTTTTCATCACTCTTTTTAAATAGCCTGCTTCCTAAAACAAATGCACTTGCAAACTTTGCAGCTGTCGAAGAAGTACCTGTTGTATTATTCATGAACTTTCCTCTTTGCTGTGGCTCTCCATCAATAAAATATACAGGGCGCTCATATCCTTTCCCATAAAATGAATCTTCTTTCGGGATCCGCATTCCCTGGTGGTCCCTGTCGTCTGCAATTTGATTAAACATCATATCTGCCGAGGGATGCATTTTCAATAGCCAGTCCAATCCCCACTTGGCTTCATCCAATACATCAGCTATCGCATTGCTACCATCCAAACCATTTGACATTTTTTTATCAGCAAAAACGTTTGGGAAATCCCTGTATGCAGCAAGTAAATGGTAAGTGGCATTTGCTGATGTGGTAGAATATTGCAAATAATCACTTGCATCATGCCAGCCGCCAACAACATCTAAATGGCTGCTATCTTTTATTACTCCCCTCCCGCCATACAAGACATAGCCGTCGTGCGTATGGCAACTATCCTTTAAAAAGGGGTTATAGCCGCTTCGTTGCTGTCGCATATATCGCAGGCAAAAATCCGCGGCACCTTCATATACGTCATTGCTAATACTAAATTCCGGGGACCTGGTGCCACCTGCCTGTAAATAATATCTACCGGGCTTTGTGAACTTTGAAAAATTCAATCTAAATGTTTGTACAAACGGGCCATATGTCCCATAAGCTTTACCCGCAGTACCTGAGAAAACAAATTTTTTTGTTTCAGCTTCTACTAATTGAAATCTTGTAATGTTTTTATCTTCTTTGGAGCACCACACCGCGACTTTGATTCCATCCGGTCTATACCCTAGCCAGTTAATACGTATCCATGTATTCTCCTCTTCATTAAATGCAAACAAAAAGGCGATCGGTAGGATAAAGAGCAAAAATTTTTTCATAATTATTATTTGAAAAGGTTGCCAGGCTATATAAAAATATTTCAAAAATTCTGTTACAGAAAGGTATAAATTTAGAAAAGACAGTATCACATACATCTTCAAACAGCATCCTGGAACTGAAATTTAGCGGCACTAGCAGCAAATCCATTTTCCATAATATAAAAATAGAGCTCATTTTTGCATAATATAATTAAAAATTAAATCATGAGCCAGGCATTTGTAAGGGAAAGCGAAGAACAATGGCTGCACGACGTCCCACCTACTCTCAATGCTCTTATATTTTATCTTACAAGAGAGAATAATGGCGTGCGGGTTTACGAGCAAAAAAATTACATTGACCCGAAAGACGGTAAAAATATACATGTTATGAGTAATGGGCTGTCATATGCTACAGATAAAGACAGCAAATGGTACGTCATTTAATTTCAATAATAAGTAACTGGAAAAGGTACTTCCGGATCGATATAGTATTATCTTTAAAAGGCAATAGTATTATAGAAATGCTTACAGGCTTTCTAAAATAATAATGTTCCATTCAAAGACAGCATTTCCATTTCAAATGACAAAAACGTATAAAATACACATTTGGAAAAAGGTACCTTTTCTGCGTTTACTGCTTCCAGTTATAATTGGAATTATCCTGCAATATTATTTTACCTTTCCTTTGAAAGATATAATTACAACTGCAGGCTTTCTTGTCATATCACTCGTTCTTTTTACTTTTCTTCCACTTGCTTACCGGTTTAAATTTGCTGGAATCCAGGGCATCCTTATTACGTTGCTAATAATATGTACAGGCATTTTTTTCACATGGCAAAAGAACATAAGAAACCATAATAACTGGTATGGAAAATATTACGATAGCTCTTCTTTAATTGTAGCCATTGTAAAAGAGCCTCCTGTTGAAAAAGCTAAATCTTATAAAGCTTTGGTTTCTGTTGAATCCGTTATAAAAAATGATTCCATGTTGCCGGCGACAGGTAATATTCTTCTCTATTTCGGAAAGGACTCAGGTAAAGCTACCCCTGCATACGGCGACAAAATAATCATAAGCAAAGCACTTCAGCCTATTAAAAATTCAGGTAATCCGGGTGCCTTCGACTATGCCCGCTATTCAGCATTTCACCAATTGTTTCACCAGGCATACGTTAAAAATAATGATTGGGTTTTTGCGGGAAACAAACAATCGAAAGGTTATGACGCATTCATATTTGGCTTGCGAAACAAGATCAGGAAGATAATCTATAAATACATCCCGGGCAATGAAGAAAAAGCTATTGCGCTGGCATTACTTATAGGGTATAAAATTGATTTAGATAAAGATCTTGTGCAGGCATATAGTAATGCCGGCGTTGTGCATTTAATTGCTATCTCCGGTTTGCACATGGGAATTATTTACAGCATTCTATTCTGGTTGTTTGCAAAAATTCCTGTTGTCAAAAAATCAAAGATGGCCCGGCTTGTCCTTATTTTATTTTGCCTGTGGTTCTTCGCCCTGCTAACAGGCGCTTCAGGTTCTGTATTACGTTCTGCCTTCATGTTCAGCTTTATTTCGATAGGGCTCAACATCAATAAAAAAACTTCCGTCTATAACTCAATAGCTGCCTCGGCGTTTCTCTTGCTTTGCTATAATCCTTTCCTGTTGTGGGATGTAGGGTTTCAACTTTCTTATCTTGCGGTTTTGGGTATCGTAATTGCACAACCATTTATCTCCAAATGGTTTTATTTTAAAAATAAATTACTCCGCGCCACCTGGCAACTTTCATCCGTTTCCCTTGCGGCCCAGTTATTTACATTTCCTGTGTGTATATATTATTTTCACCAACTTCCGTTACTTTTTTTGTTTTCAAATCTTATTGCCATACCACTAACCACAATTGCATTGTGGATGTGTATTTTACTCATCATTTTATCGCCGGTTCCTCTCCTAGCAACTTTGATAGGAAAGATTATCTTCTGTGCTATATGGCTAATTAATCATGTGGTCTTTTTTATAAATGCTGTTCCATTTTCGTTATGGGATAATATTTCTTTAAATGTTCCAGAAACTATTGCTTTGTATGGAGCAGTGTGCTGTTTTCTCTTTTGGCTAATAAAGAAACAAAAAGTCGCGTTCAAAGTGGCGCTTGCATGTTACCTGATTTTCGCTTGTATGATTGCATTTAACAAATGGCAGGCATTCAATCAGAAAAAAATAATTGTTTACAATATTCCTTCTCATAAAGCGATAGATTTTGTGAGCGGGAATAATTATAAATTTTCAGGAGATTCAGCCCTAGCAATTGATGGCGTGCTCAAGAACTTTCATTTAAAACCAGGCCGCATTTCTTTGCTGATCAAACATGCATCCGGTATAACTGATCAATTATATCAGAACAATAATTTTTACAAATTCTATAATAAAAGAATCCTGGTAATTGATTCCGCTGTATCCTATATTCTCCCTGCTAGAAAAATGACTGTTGATTATATTATCATTTCCGGGAACCCAAAGCTCTTCATACCTAAGCTGGCAGCAGTTTTCAATGCAGATATCTTTATTTTTGATGCCTCAAATCCTATATGGAAAATTGATAAATGGAAAAAAGATTGTGAAGAATTACATTTGCGCTTCCACTCAGTTCCCGAACAGGGTGCATTTGTAACGGATATATAAAGCTCATTTCTGCCCACGTTTATGCAAAAGAAAATACAATCAGCTCTTATTTCAGTCTTTTATAAAGAAGGGCTACTAAAAATTATTTCTCTTTTAAAAGACCAGAACATCACTATTTATACTACAGGTGGTACACAAAAATTCATTGAAGAACAGGGAGTAGATTGTGTAAGTGTTGAATCAATAACCGGCTTCCCTTCCATCCTGGGAGGCCGCGTTAAAACACTGCATCCATCAGTATTTGGAGGCATTCTTGGACGAAGGGATGTGGAGCAGGATATAAACGAAATGAGGGAATATAAGATTCCTTTAATTGACCTGGTAATTGTTGACCTCTATCCTTTTGAAGAAACGGTGAAGTCAACAACAGATGAAAACCTGATCATTGAAAAGATTGATGTAGGCGGTCCGTCAATGATAAGGGCGGCTGGTAAAAATTTTCAAAATGTATTGGTGATTGCAGATAAAAACGATTATAACGAATTAGAAAATATTTTAGAAAATCAAAATGCTGAAACTTCTCTTGAGGAGAGAAAAAAATTCGCGGCTAAAGCTTTCACAGTTTGCACAATGTATGATATTGCTATTTCAGATTATTTCAACAGAACACCTTTTGCAAATACTTTTACAAACGAAAAAAATCACCTGCGGTATGGCGAAAATCCACACCAGCATGCATCTTTCACTGGCCATCTTCAGGAACTTTTTGAACAGTTGCATGGTAAAGAGCTTTCCTATAACAATATTGTCGATGTAGATGCTGCGGTAAATATTATCAATGATCTTTCGACAATTGAAAATAACGGGTCTAATGATGAGGCAATTTTTGCAATAATAAAACATACAAATGTATGCGGAATTGCAAAAAGAGATAACGTAAAAGATGCCTTCGACGCTGCACTTGCCGGCGATCCGGAAAGTGCTTTTGGGGGCATTTTGATCACAGACAAAACTATCAATATTGAAATAGCTAATGCATTAAAAGATCTATTTTTTGAAGTGTTACTTGCACCCGGTTTTGATGATGACGCATTGGAAGTTTTGAAATTGAAGAAGAACAGGATTATTATAAAAACTAAAAATCTCTATCATCAGCCTCATCAAGCTAAAACCATTCTCAATGGCCTTTTATCCCAGGATACTGACGAAGGAAATTTTACTGAATGGAAAGAAGAGGGTGGCAGAGAAGCTAATACCTTAGAAAAAAATGATTTGATCTTCGCGAATATTATATGCAAACATTTAAAAAGCAATGCTATTGCTTTGGTTAAAAATATGCAGCTAATTGGTAAAGGATGTGGGCAGACTTCCCGCATTGACGCTTTAAAACAATCAATAGCAAAAGCCCAACAATTTAATTTTGATATACAGAATGCAGTTGTGGCGAGTGATGCTTTTTTCCCCTTCGATGATTGTGTGAAAATTGCCCATGAAGCAGGAGTAACAGCGTTCATACAACCTGGAGGTTCGATAAGAGATAAGGATTCAATTGAATATTGCAAACAAAATAATCTTGTAATGGTGCTTACAGGTTTACGCCATTTTAAACATTAAGATCATTAATCTATTTGACCTAAAAATTGTTCATACACGTTAGCCCATTCAATATTACCAGGACCCATTAAATGATTATGGAAAATGCAGATAAAAGTCCCGTTTACACTTTTGCATTCATTATAAAAAAACAACAGCTCACTTAAGGCTTCCTGGGGAGAACGTTTTTCATGAAAAATCATATTGCTGTCCATATAGCAAAAGGGATGTATTCTTAAATTGGTTTGTTCTTCTCTTTTAACATCATACCAATTAAATACGCCTGCATAGGATGCCCTGAAACCATTTACTGTTCCGTAGCCCATGGAGTATTCATCTTGTATTCCCGCATCGGCTAGGTTTCGGTACGTATCGGGCAAATTAAAATGGAGGTAGTGTTGCCTGCTTTTTTTAATAACTTCCCCGGTAATTTCTTCCAGTAAAAATTTTTCTTTTTTTAATAGCCTATCATCCTGCGAAGAATACCATGATGGGTGAATCCCTGCCTCGTATTTTTTAGCCTGCTCTTTTATCAGAGCCTGCATTTTTTTATTAAATGGATTAATGTTTTTATCAAAGCTTGTATTTCTTTCAGCTACTAAAAAAAAATATAAAGGGAATAATTCATGTTGCTTGTTTAGTCGATCTAAAAAATCAAAATTGTCAAAAGGGTCTTTTTTTTTCTTTGACAAAATTTTGAAACCTTCTGAAATATTTTGATAATCCTGCCGGAGCAGGAGTTTAAACAAATGAGCTGCATTTTTTACGAGGCTTTTATGTTGCCATTCGAATGCAATATCCACATCGAATGTTGGCAAAAAAGAAAATGCCGGTTTATTTACCTTGAAATCCGGGAATCTATTTTTAATAAATTCCGAAAAAAATTGGAGCCATTTATTTACAAGTGGAATTTTTAAAAAACCATTTACCGTTGCGAGTGATTGATGGTGATCATACCTTCCATATTTATCTTTAGCATGAGGCAGATATTCTTCGTAACGCGTAAGCAGATAAAACGTAGCGGAAAAAATATCAAATGGAAAATCTGCAGGCTGTTGTTCCTGTTTGAAAAAAGCGGTTAACCCGTTTATTTCAAAAGTTTCGATGTTGTGTTTATGAATAGTTGTCTCAAAAAGCAGCCCTGTATTCCGGATCTTAATTACATCGTCCTGAAACATGTTGTCGGTGTAATTTATCCTTATTGCATTTGTTGATTGAAAATCATTTTTATCGGTAGTAATTAAAAAGTCGACTCCGAAGTTTCCTTTAAAGATAAATTCGGCAATGTATTGCAGTCGTGGCGTAATGGTATCTGTGAGAAGTAAAATCATGCGCCTTTAATCGCTTTTGTAAAACCGTTCCTTCCACATTTCATTGAAAGTCTTTTTGCTGAATTGAAGATCTGACCTGTGTGCATTCCAGCCTTTAAATAATTTATTAACTATTTTATTTTTTAAATTCCCACTTCCCATATTCATCATGCCTCGTTTTAAAGAAGCTATTCGCCAAAGTTTCCAGGCGGTTCTTTCCGAAAATGTTGTATGGCCATCATCCACGCTTTCTTTCCGGTTTTCCAAAAGCAGTTCATGAAGATTTATTTTAACGGCACACACCTCTGTACAATTACCACAAAGTGAAGAGGCATAACTGAGATGTTTGTATTCGTCTATGCCTTGCAGATGCGGAGTAATCACGCTGCCTATAGGACCACTGTATGTAGTGCCATAGGTGTGGCCACCGATATTTTTATACACGGGGCAGGCGTTGAGGCAGGCGCCACATCTTATGCAATAAAGACTTTCACGTTGAATAGGGTTAGCAAGAATATTGCTCCGGTTATTATCAAGCAGTATCACGTACATATCCTCAGGGCCGTCAGGTTCGCCCGGTTGCCTGGAGCCTGAAATTATACTGTTATAAACGGTAACTTTTTGACCGGTTCCATAAGTCGCTAATAAAGGCCACATCAATGCAAGATCGGTCACAGATGATAAAATTTTTTCAATACCTGTAACTGCAATATGCGTTTTAGGCCACGCCATACATAGCCGCCCATTGCCTTCATTTTCTGTAATTGCTATGGCTCCTATATCACTTATTATAAAGTTGGCGCCTGTTATTCCTATCTCGGCTTTCACAAACTTGTCCCTTAATGTATGCCTTGCCACCATAGTTAACTCTTCAGGCGAAAGTTTGGAAGGCGTTCCTAACTTCTGCTCAAAGAGTTTCGCAACATCTTCTTTGCTTTTATGCATTGCAGGAGTTACAATATGATAAGGCGGCTCACCATCCAATTGCTGAATGTATTCACCAAGATCTGACTCAATGCTATCAATATTATTTTTTTCGAGAAAATCATTCAGGTGAATTTCCTCGGTTACCATACTCTTACTTTTTACAACTGTCTTACATTTTTTTTCAAGGCAAATTTTAAGTATTTCGTCTAAAGCTTCCTGTGAATTTTGAGCCCAGATCACTTTACCTCCCCGTTGTGTAAACTGCCTTTCAAATTCTTGCAGTTGCTGATCAAGGGTTTCCAAAGCACGCCACTTCATATTCTTTGCCCTTTCACGTACAAGCTCTATATTTTCAAACTGGTGCTTGGCCTGCGGCACAGTGGCATTGTACCTGCCAATATTGAAATTTATTTTTTGGCGGTGATCAAGATCTGCACTTTTTATCGTGCTTTTGGCCTTAAATGTAGAAGCACTTTCAGTCATATTTTTTATTTCTTATTCTTAGTCTGCTATTTTCGTCATTTACTAGTACATATAGATCCGCAAATTTTTTCACCTTAAGATAAACTTATTGAAAGAAAAAATAGGATCTTTTATTTCAATACTTCTAATTCCTTTCCAACCTTTACAAATGCTTTAATGGCCTTATCGAGGTGCTCTTGTTCGTGTGCTGCACTCAACTGCACCCGTATGCGTGCCTGGCCTTTTGCGACAACAGGAAAGAAAAATCCAATTACATATATTCCTTCCTCCAATAATTTCGCCGCGAAGTCTTGAGCAAGTTCCGCGTCGTATAACATTATGGGCACAATAGGGTGTTCCCCGGGCTTGATATCAAATCCGGCTACAGTCATTTTTTCCCTAAAGTATTTCGTGTTGCTTTCGAGTTTATCACGAAGATCTGTTGTTTCGCTAAGCATATCGAAAACGGCAATGGAAGCTCCAACAATACTTGGTGCCACGCTATTACTAAATAAATATGGACGGCTGCGCTGGCGAAGCGTTTCAATAATTTCTTTTTTACCCGTTGTAAAACCCCCACTGGCGCCACCAAGCGCTTTGCCTAATGTGCCTGTAATGATATCAATTCTTCCCATAACCCCGCGATATTCATGTGTACCTCTCCCGGTTTTTCCTAAAAACCCTGTAGAATGGCATTCATCTATGATGACGATTGCATCATATTTATCAGCCAGGTCGCATATTTTGTCGAGCTGTGCAATAGTTCCATCCATACTAAAAGATCCGTCTGTAACAATAATTCTACTGCGTAATTCCCGGGTTTCTTTTAATTTATTCTCAAGATCCTCCATGTTGTTGTGTACATAGCGGTATCGTTGGGCTTTACACAATCTTACACCATCAATAATACTTGCATGGTTTAATGTGTCAGAAATAATAGCAGCCTGTTCTCCAAACAAAGGCTCAAATACTCCGCCGTTTGCATCAAAGCACGCGGCGTATAATATCGAGTCTTCAGTTCCTAAAAAATCAGCTATCTTTTTCTCAAGCTCTTTATGAATGTCTTGTGTACCGCAAATGAAACGTACACTGCTTAGGCCATATCCCCTCTTATCGATATATTTTTTCGCTGCATCAATCACTTTGGGATGGGCAGATAAGCCAAGATAATTATTAGCGCAAAAATTTAAAACCTGTTTTCCTCCTACTTCTATTTCAGCTCCCTGGTCACTGGTAATTATCCTTTCATTTTTATATAAACCCGCGGCTTTTATTTCATCAAGCTCAATACCTATTCGGTTTACAAAATTTCCGTTCATTCGATTTATTTTTGAATTAGCAAACCTACAGAAATCAAAAGATTTCCGGGCGACTTAATTAATATGAAAAGAGTAAAGTTGAAATTTAATTGTAACTTTTTGAACCTTGCTGCGTATAACCATAAATTAATTGCCCACGAAGTAATTCTAAACTGCCATTAAGTGTATGAATGAGAGAGAATACAATGAATGTGTAAATCTTTATGCAGATAATGTTTACCGGTTTATTCTAAAAAATCTTCGTCACGAGGAAGATTCGAAGGATGTGGTACAGGCCGCTTTTGAGAAGCTGTGGATAAATCGTGAAAAGGTGGATAATGACAGGAGTAAATCTTACTTATTTACGGTAGCCTATCACCAGATGATAGATCATATAAGAAAGAATAAAAGAATTAGCCTGAAGGATGATTTCTCCGCAGAAACCATGACAACCCAGCAGCCTCATCATAATATAAAAAAAATATTGAATGAGGCGTTGTACAGGTTGAGTGAAACACAAAGGAGCCTTGTTTTGCTCAAAGATTATGAAGGTTATACTTATGATGAAATCGCAAAGATTACTTCGTTAAGTATAAGCCAGGTTAAGGTTTACCTGCATAGGGCAAGGATACAGCTAAAAACCTATTTGGTAAAACAGGAAAATGTAATTTAAAATGGAAATCAACAGATATAATTACGAAGAATACTTTTTACTTTATGCCGATAATGAATTGTCGGATGCCGGGAAGATTGAAGTATTAAAATTTATCAGGGATAATAAAGACCTTGAAGCTGAATTCAAAATTATTCAGGATACCATTTGCAAGCCAGATGATAATGTAGTGCTCGATTATAAAGCCCACTTGTTTAAGGAAACTGAAAATACCTTCATCACGCAGAAAAACTATGAAGAGATATTTGTTTTATACCATGATGGAGAATTGAGCCATGGAGAAAAAATTAAAACGGAACTGTTTATGAGTACTCACCCGCAGTTAAAACAAGAATTTGAAATAATCTCTCATGCAAACTTTGCACCTGATAACACCATAATTTTTCCTAAGAAGAAAAATTTATATAGGAGAGAAAAATCCGGAAGGGTGGTACGAATTTTCTGGAGATCATTGGCAGCAGCAATTTTTATAGGTTTTGGATTATGGCTATTCACAGTATATTTTCAGCAGCAAAATAATTTACCGGTCGCTGTTGAAAATTCAAGGCCTGTCCGCAAAACATTACCCGAAGTGGTAAAAAATGTAGATGTTCCTGGGATTGAACCGGCCACTAGCGAGGTTGCAAAGAACAGCGATCAAAAAAATAATTTATCGGAGAGTGAAAAAAATATTGTCAAAAAACAAGAGCCGCAGCACCAGGTTAGTAAGGAAAAGGATATTGCTCCAACAACTGTAGCGACTGTAATTGAAAACAACAAGACCGATAATAACATCATCACCGTTCCGGTTGAAAAGATAAATATTGATGCAGCCATTTCAGTCAATAAGAATATCGTCAATAACATTCCGAAAATTCCTGCGGACTTGACTAGGGATGCTTCTCTTCAGCAGGTGACAGAGAGACATTCTCAAGAACGAAATACCGATAATGACGGCAATGTAATGCAGGTGCATGCTGCTTCATATGTTGACGTTAATGACAAAAGCGAAAATTATGTATTCTATAATATCACTACTGAAGAATTCAGGAAATCCAAAGTAGGCGGATTTTTTAAAAAGTTGAAGCGTGTCGTGGAGAGAAATAACCCGATAAGCCGGATCTTTTCAAGTGATGATAATCAAGTCGTATCCAACTGATACTCTCAATAACAAAATTCCTTACCCATAATTAAATAAAATGAAAAAGACAGCATTAGCCTTAATGGCAATATTATTTTCAGCTCATTCATTCGCCCAGGATGATTCCATTGTCGTAAAAAAACAAAATGATACGATCCGCATTGGAGGCATGATCATTTTAAAAAAAGGCGATACGACTCACACAAAACGGGTAACGGTCACTGTTGGAAACAGGCAGAAACCAAAAAATTCCAATATAAGTACATCTTCATTTATCGTCGACCTTGGCTTTGCCAACTGGACTGATAAAACCAGTTATCCGTCCGCAACTTCAGATGGCTACATTGTAAACAGGCCTGGCTCACCGGCCTTGGGTGAAAACGATTTTAAGCTAAAAACAGTGAAATCTGTAAACGTGAATATTTGGTTTTTTATGCAAAAGGTTAACCTGATCAAGCATTATGTAAATCTCAAATACGGGTTGGGAATTGAATTAAATAATTACCGCTTTAAATCGGCGGTTAGCCTGAACGAAGGCGGACTCAATCCATATGATAATTTACAAAACATTCCACACCCGTTTATCTTTAGAGATTCGATAGGCTTTTCAAAGAATAAACTTGCTGCAGATTATGTTACCATTCCTTTTATGATAAATTTTCGCACCAATCCCAATAGCTCAAACAAAGGTATAAGCCTGAGTGCAGGAGTGAGCGCAGGTTATCTCTACAGCAGCCGCAATAAACAAAAAAGTGACGAAAGAGGCAAGCGTAAAAACCGTGGGGATTACGATCTTGAAAAATGGAAGTTTTCTTACATAGCTGAACTCGGCCTTGGACCGGCACATTTATATGGTTCATACAGTCCCAATTCTATTTTTGAAAAAGGATTCAATTTTATGCCATATAACATTGGTATCAGGTTAAGCAACTGGTAAAATCTTATATATTTTTTTACGAAGAAATATAAACCTGCTTTGAAAAGAGCAGGTTTTTTAGAATAAGCTATTACTTACTTAAGTGCATACTTCTCTCTTTATATAGTTGCCTGAAATAGGGATCGCGCAGATCTTTAATAAAGCGGATCGCTTCGCCGGTGCTTTTCATTTCAGGTCCTAATTCTTTATTTACATTAGGAAACTTATTGAAAGAAAATACCGGTTCTTTAATAGCAAAACCTTTCAATTTTTTCTCGAAAGTAAAATCTTTCAATTTCGCTTCACCCAGCATTATTTTGGTTGCTATATTCAAATAAGGAATTTGGTATGCCTTGGCAATAAATGGTGTAGTACGTGAAGCTCTTGGATTTGCTTCTATCACAAACACCTCTCCGTTCTTAATGGCAAACTGAATATTAATAAGCCCTTTAATGTGCAATGCTCTTGCAATTTTTTCAGCATATTCTTCCATTGTATGAACTATTAACGGAGAGAGATTAAACTCAGGCAATACGGCGTTACTATCACCACTATGGATACCGGCCGGTTCTATATGTTCCATAACACCCATTACATGAAAATCATCTCCATCAAAAATACCATCGATTTCTGCTTCCTGGCAGCGATCCAAAAAATGATCGATTAAAATTTTGTTATTAGGTAAATGCTTTAGTAAACTCAACACTCCTTTTTCCAGTTCTTCATCATTAATAACTATGCGCATTCTCTGCCCGCCCAATACATAACTTGGCCTTACCAACACGGGATATCCTACTTTTTTGGCTACTTCAATTGCTTCATCGGTATTATACGCTGTTCCATAATTTGGATAAGGAATATCCAGCTCTTTAAGCTTATCGCTAAACCTGCCACGGTCTTCAGCCATATCCATATCATCAAAAGAAGTCCCAATAATTTTTATGCCTTTTTCGTGTAGTCTTTTTGCGAGTTTTAATGCAGTCTGCCCACCGAGCTGCACAATAACGCCATAGGGCTGTTCAAGCTCAACTATTTCCCACAAGTGTTCCCAGAAAACCGGCTCGAAATATAATTTATCTGCAACGTCAAAATCGGTTGAAACGGTTTCCGGGTTGCAGTTGATCATGATGGCCTCATAGCCACATTCTTTTATTGCAAGCAATCCATGTACACAGCAATAATCAAATTCAATTCCCTGGCCAATGCGATTTGGACCGCTGCCTAAAACAATAATTTTCTTTTTTGAAGAGGGGATTGATTCGTTGGAAATAATATTAGAGTTCATTTCTTTATTTAAAAAATACGCAGTTACTCAAACGTGCTATAAAAATATGGGGTCTTCGCTTCAAATTCAGCGCTGCATGTATCTACCATTTTATATACCCTGGCAATGCCAAATTCTTTTCTTTTTTCATAAATATCTTCATCGGTACTGCCATCTTTCAGGATTCTGGAAATCTGTTCATCGCCAAAACCAAGCTGCTTGGCTTTTTTTAAAAGTTCAGGAGTAATATCTTCCAGTGTTGTTTTAAGCAATACTTTTTCACACTCGCATATTTTTTGAATCTGGTAAATAAACCACCTGTCAATTCCGGTTGATTCGCAAATTCTACGAACGCTTACGCCAATCATAAGTGCATCTTTAATTCTGAAGATGCGATCCCATTTCGGGATTTTAATATACTCAATAACTTCTTCAGCATACATTAAGCTTTTGCCATAATATCCAAGCCCTACCGCTTCATTTTCCAGACTCTGACAAGCCTTTTGTACCGCCTCTGCAAAGCTCCTGCCTATTGCCATTACCTCTCCAACTGATTTCATCTGAAGGCCCAATGTATCATCTGCTCCCTTGAATTTATCAAAATTCCATCGCGGAATTTTTACAATAACATAATCCAGTGCAGGCTCAAAATATGCAGAAGTAGTTTTTGTTATCTGGTTTTTTAATTCATCTAATGTAAAGCCAATAGCAAGCTTAGCGGCTATCTTTGCAATAGGATAACCCGTAGCCTTACTTGCAAGAGCTGAAGATCTGCTTACTCTTGGGTTTATCTCAATGGCAATAATTTCCTCAGTCTGTGGATTCAGTGCAAATTGCACATTACATCCACCGGCAAAATTTCCAAGATCTCTCATCATTGCAATCGCTGTGTTACGCATAAGTTGATAAGCAGTATCACTTAAGGTCATGGCAGGCGCAACTGTAATAGAGTCGCCGGTATGAATACCCATCGGATCAAAATTTTCAACAGCGCAAATGATTACTACATTATCATTATCATCACGCAGCAATTCCAATTCAAATTCTTTCCAGCCAAGCATCGCTTTTTCAACCAGCACCTCGTGCATGGGAGAAGCAGTGAGCCCGCGGTTCAAAGCTTCATCCAATTCTTCTTTACTATATACCAAGCTGCCTCCTGTGCCACCAAGCGTAAAAGACGGACGAATCACCAATGGAAAACCAATTTCCTGCGCAAATTCTTTTCCCTCTAAAAATGAATTAGCCGTCCTGGCCGGTGCCACAGGAACTCCCATTTCAATCATCCATTTTCTGAATTTTTCCCTGTCCTCGGCTTTGTCAATTGCTTTGATATCGACACCTATCAGTTTAACGTTGAATTTCTCCCACACGCCAAGTTCATCTCCTTCTTTGCACAGATTTAAGGCGGTTTGCCCGCCCATAGTAGGTAACACCGCGTCTATATTGTTTTCTTCAAGGATCTGTTCTATACTCTCAATTGTAAGAGGCAACAGGTAAACCTTGTCGGCCATCATAGGGTCAGTCATGATAGTGGCAGGGTTACTATTGATTAAAATAACCTCAATGCCTTCTTCCCGAAGGCTTTTTGCGGCCTGTGTACCTGAATAATCAAACTCACAAGCCTGGCCAATTATAATGGGTCCTGACCCAATGATTAAAACAGAATTTATGGACGTATCTCTCGGCATTTGAAAATGTATGAATTGTGCCAAAAATAAAAGTAAATGTTGATAGCAAAGAAGAAATTTCTAATAAGGGTTCGGAGAAAATTGGTAGGATTGTTGAATGTTTACATACTTTTAACAAAAAGTATACAAATGAAAAAAAACCTAACCATTTTATTTTCTGCAGCCTTTCTCGTGGTAAGCACCGGCCAAAGCTTTGCAGCTTTTGTTGTTCCCCAATCTATTCAAGCAATGGAAAACCGGGGAAACCCAGATTCAAAAACTGTTTCGACTGCATTATCTGAGTTTATGCACCTTTCAAGAAAAGAAAGAAAGATGCGCATCAAAGAAGCAAAGACAGAGTTGAAAAAGATTAAAGCTGAAAAAAAAGCGGGAAGTGAACCATCTACAAACCAGGTGCTATTGGTTATTCTCGCCATTATTCTTCCGCCGCTTGCTGTATATCTTCACGAGGGTGAGATAAACGGAAAATTCTGGCTCGATTTGCTCTTAACCTTATTATTCTTTTTACCAGGAGTAATTTATGCATTGATTGTGGTTCTTCACAAAGATTAAAGTTTATGACCAAAAAAGCAGGCCTTTTTTAAAAGCCTGCTTTCTTTTTTTACTGATAGATTATTAAAGAAGATTCCTCTCAGCTCCGTATAGGTTCTTGAACATTTTTTTCATCAGATACATTTTCTCTAACCAATTATTCTCCCCTTTGGATTTTATTTCATTCATAAAATGTTCAACTTTTTCCACAGTATCGTCGGCATTATCAAGCAGTTCATCAGTTTTATTTTTAAGGAGATTAAAAAACGCATCTCTTTCTTCCTTTGGCATACTGTAAAATTTCAATAAAGCTACTCCAATCGATGCTCCAAAGATGACTGCTGCAATGGTTGATGATTTACCCATGATATTAAATTTAAATTTTTTAGGCGTTAATTTGTAATTATATGAATTTATATTTTCCTAAGAAAGATACGTTACATAAACCGTTCCTGTTTTTTATCCTGGCACTTTTTTGCATCAATGCGCAAGGCCAGTTTTTTTCTAAAAAAAATTATCCAAAAAATTACTTTATTTACCCGGTTGAAGCAAGGATAGGACTCGCCGCAAATTTTGGAGAATTACGGGCAAATCATTATCACATGGGGCTCGACTGCCGTACAGACCAAGTAGTGAATAAAGTAGTAAAGGCCGCAGCAGATGGCTACATAGCGCACGTAAAAGTTGAACCCTTTGGTTTTGGCCAGGCTATTTATATAAACCATCCAAATGGATTGACAACTGTTTATGGACATCTGAATTCATTTTTCCCCGCTCTTGAAGAATATGTAAAAGAGCAGCAGTATAAACAGCAATCGTGGAAGGTGTATCTGGATGTTCCTCCCGGAATGTTTCCAGTAAAACAGGGACAGTTTATAGCAAGAAGCGGCAATGCCGGCGGCTCTCAAGGCCCGCATTGTCATTTTGAAATAAGGGATACTAAAACCGATAAAGTTTTAAATCCACTTTTGTTTGGATTTCCAATTCCTGATAATGTTCCGCCAACAATAGTTCGTTTAGCCATGTATGATAGGTGTACGAGTGTTTACAGTCAATCCCCTAAATTATTCGGCCTTAAAAAAGTTAGCGGAGATTATACCTCTATTGTACCTGTCATTCCTGTGAATACAGATAAAATAAGTTTTGGCATATCTGCAAATGATAAAGTTTCGGGATCATCAAATCCAAATGGTATTTACGAAGCTGTGTTATATCTTGATGATGAACCGATCGTGGGTTTTCAGCTTGATAGTATAAGCTATGACGAAACAAGATATCTCAACGCGCATATTGACTATAAAACACGGGCGGCAGGAGGGCCATATATTGAGCATCTTTCAAGATTGCCGGGCTATCCTGAAAATGGGGTATATAAAGATATAAACGGGAACGGTGTAATTGCGCTAACAGATGATAGTGTACACCGGGTAACTATAGTTGTGAAAGATACCTATGGTAATACCTCAACACTAAATTTTAAAATAAAAAAAGGAATTATAAGAGAAAATGGTAGCCAGGAGGATGCCGCATCGTATCATCAGCAAAAGGAATTTCATCCCGGTTTTGTAAACATCTTTGAGGCTGAAGATCTTCAACTTATCCTCAGCCCCGAAGATCTTTATGATTCTGTTTCATTTTTACAATCAAAAAGAGCTTCTACCTTGAAGGATTCATATTCTGAGATCTTTTCAGTTGAATCAGGCCTGGTTCCGGTTTATAGCTATTTTACGATAAGAATAAAAGCCAATAAAAATGTACCTCCTGAGTTAGAGGATAAAATGCTGATGAAAAGGCAATGGGGAAATAAAACAGACCTTATAAAAGCTGTAAGAAATGGAGAATGGTACACTGCAAAATTCCGTGATTTCGGAAATTTTGAATTGATTGCAGATGATGTTCCACCAGCAATAACCGGCGGTTTTGCGGATAATGCTAATCTTTCAAAATCCAGTCGGATTGTTTTCATTCCGAAGGATGATAATGATGAAATAATTAATTTTAATGCTCAGCTTGACGGGAGTTGGCTAAGATTTACGAATGATAAAGGGCGCTCTTTCATTTATAATTTTGACGAAATGTGTCCAAGAGGAAAACATGAATTAGTAATTTCTGTGTATGACCTGGCAGGAAATACATCCCGGAAAATACTTCATTTTACAAGATAAAATAAATGCTATGATACAATTACAAGAAGGAGATAAAGCACCCGATTTCAAATCGAAAGATCAAAATGGAAAACCAATTGCTCTTAAAGATTTTAAAGATCAAAAAGTCGTGCTATATTTTTACCCCGAAGATGATACACCAACCTGCACTGTTGAAGCCTGTAACCTGAGAGATAATTATGGTATACTTAAAAAGAAAGGCTTTGTTGTTTTAGGCGTAAGCCCGGACGATGTAAAAAAACATAAGAAATTTGAAGAGAAATATGATTTGCCTTTTACGTTGGTCGCCGATCCCGAAAAGAAGATTATTGATAAATATGGAGTTTGGGGAGAAAAAAATATGTACGGAAGGAAGTACATGGGCTTACACAGAACAACCTTTTTAATTGATGAAAAAGGCAAAATTGTAAAGATCTTCAAAAAGCCCAAATCAAAAATTCATTCTGAAGAAATAGTAAACGCATGGGAAGCAATAAAATGAAAAAATCGGATACGAACTTAAATACTTTACAAATCAAAGAAAATTCATGGATAGCAAAAATTGCCGCTAAAAAATTGAATACCCCCAATGTCGCAATTGTATTGGGAAATACCATCTATCTTCATAACACAACCCGGCTTCAGTTTTTAAACAACGAGAAGTGGGTTAAGCATGAAACCTGTCACATAGGACAATTTAAAAAAAATGGATTTTTGATTTTTATGCTTAAATATTTATGGGGAAGTATTGTACATGGATATTATAATAATAAATATGAGGCAGAGGCACGCCTTGCTGAGGAAGACAATAACGGCGATTTTTGATTCATATCATTCTTTCCTATGCAAATTAGAGAAGATAAATTTTGCGATCTATTAAGATATCACTCCCCTTTATTTCACAATGTTGTGAAATTTGATCATCGTAATGAAAAACTAATTTCATTTGATCTTAGCAAGAGTAATATTGAATTAAAAAACGTAGATACCAGTAAATTTAGCGATTTCAATAATTACGTTTTCAATAAATTAAAAAAAGAAAATGCAAAGTTTGGGATCGGGGGCTATAATGAGCTCAGGTATCTATACGGGAGAAGTGATTTATTTAATAGAGATCTTACGGATAAACCGGGCCGGCCCGATATCAAAGAACCACGTCGCCTTCACATTGGTATAGATATATGGGGTGAAGAGGGTACAGAAGTTTTTGCAGTACTGGATGGTATTGTACACAGTTTTGCATACAATGATCATGTTGGAGATTATGGTGCAACCATCATCTTACAGCATTGTGTAGAAACAACTACTTTCTTCACTTTATACGGGCATCTCAGCCTTACAGATATTGCGTCTTTGAATGAGAGTTCCCATATTTCTAAAGGCCAGCTATTTGCACACTTTGGAAATAAAACCGAAAATGGCAATTGGCCGCCTCATCTTCATTTTCAAATTATTAAAGATATTTTTCCTTATAAGGGAGATTACCCGGGTGTATGTAAATTGACCGAAGCCAAAAAATACCTTGAAAATTGTCCAAACCCGGACTTAATATTGAATATGAACAGGTTAATTTCTTAGCCCAGTAATTTTACGGCAATCTGATTAAGCGATACTACTCTTGTACCTGAATTTATTCCGGAATAATTTTAAAATTGAAATATACGATGATTGTATCCCGTTATATATTTTGATAAAAAAATTAAAAATCCGGCTATGAAATTTCTTTACCAAGCTACACAGTACCCTATATTCCTTTCATTCATAGCTGTATTTAGCAGTACTTACACAGACAGTAGCAGAGCACTAAATTCTGCAAGAGACTTATATTTTAATTCTCAAAATAAATTGATCCTGTAATAAGCCCGGGGCCATCCGGGAACAGACTTAAAATAAATACCTGCTTATGAAAAAAATATTTTACCTAATTTTTTGCCTTATAAGTTGGAAACATTTTCAAGCTCAAACTATTACTCCTGTGATTAAAGCTGGCTTTGGAGTAGAAGGAGATTTGAGAGCAAATTATTATAACAACTTTGTTCAATCCGGGAATGACGATTGGTTCAATAATGGTACGGCCGGTGCAGGCGCCTTTGTGATTGATACTACCGGTGCTGCTGCTATAGTTGCCAGGTACGCTATTGATCCTGCATTTAGAAAATTACCTTTTTACCGGACAATGAAATATCCCGCATTTTCAGTAGTAAATAATAAATTATTACTGGATGCCATCTTAATCCGTGATTACCACGGTGACGATTCTACAATATTTGCTAATGGGGCCAGTAAAAATGGCGATAGCCCTGCAAACTGGTCATGCCCGGTTTCCCAATCAGTGCCTGATAAAAATGAGATTCTCGATATGATGGTACATATCAGGAGGGCAGGCCCTACGGCCACAGATTCACTTTGGATGTTTGGGGGTGTGTCTATTGAAAATACAACCGGTGACCGGTATTTTGATTTTGAAATGTACCAGACAGATATTTATTATGACAGGCCGTCTCAAAAGTTTTATGGGTACGGCCCGGACGCAGGGCACACTTCATGGAAGTTGGATGGTGCAGGTAATGTAACTGTGCCAGGAGATATTATTCTATCAGCGTCCTATGGCAGTTCTACCTTAACCTCCATTGAAGCACGTATTTGGGTAAACAAGAACACATTATTAATAACCCCTGCAGAATTCAACTGGACGGGCTCTTTTGATGGCGCCAGTTCTGGCTCACAATATGGATATGCAGGCATTTCACCAAAGACTGCCGGCATTTTTTATACAGGAGTCGAAAGCACTAATAATACATGGGCCGGACCGTTCTCTTTAATTCGCGGTGATAATACTGTTGTTACTAATTATACTGCCGGTCAATTTATGGAATTTTCAGTGAATCTGACTAAGCTGGGATTAGACCCCGTGACTTTGTTGGGAGGTAACGTGTGTGGTATGCCTTTTCGACGAATTTTAGTAAAGTCCAGAGCTTCTACGTCATTTACTGCTGCGCTTAAAGATTTTGTAGGTCCATTTGATTTCTTCCTGGCTCCCAGGGCAACAATACAATCAGATCAATCACAGCTATGTGGTTTGACAACCGTGAGTCAAATAAGTGTGACCAACCCCGTTTCAACCTCCGCCTATACCTGGTCTACAATAAATGGGCATATATTAAGTACAAGCCCGGATGGAAGTTATATACGGGTGGATTCTGCAGGGAAATATGTAGTTACACAACAATTACAGGCAGGATGCTCAACATATGCAACGGATACGGTTGTCATATTTTATAATCCTTATTGTTTTACTTTAGAAAATAGTCTTCTTGATTTTCGTGGGAAACTTAACAACAGGAATGTTCAATTAAACTGGTCTGTTACACAAAATGAACAAATCGGATACTTTGAAATCGAAAAGAGTACAGACGGAATCCACTTCGCAATAGTCGCTAAAATATTTGCAAGCTCCGAGAACAAGTCAGTAAATAATTATGTTGGCTTAGATCCGCTTAACGAAAATTCATCAGGGATTTTGTATTACAGACTTAAAATTGTAAGCATCCAGGGGGATATTTCCTATACCAGGGTTGTCACGTTATATAATAATGATCTTAATAAACAAGGAATAAAAATAATTCCGAATCCTGTGAGGGATGTTATGCAAATAAATATTACAGCTTCAAACGATAATAAAATTCAATTATTTTTTTACGACATCGCCGGCAGAGTGATGAAAACAATAAACACCAAAGTGGCTAAGGGAAATTCAAATCTTACCATTGGCAATTTTGAAGGCTGGTCTCCGGGAATTTATTTGGTGAAAGCAATCATTGGAGAGGGGTTATATACAGGTAAGATAATACTTACAAAATAAAGAACGTTTCAATAATTAAAGATCAAAGACTTCAAAAAGTTATAACGCTATGAAAAAAATGTATCTGCTGTTTTCTTTTTTTTGGTCTGCAGCGAGTCCTGCCAATGCCCAGTTAATAAATGAATGGGTTATAAATGCTGCAGGCGGTTCATCGGAAAATGGAGGTTATAGTACTGAATGGAGTATTGGGGAACTTGCGGCCGTAAATCAAATGAACGCTTCGGATGGAAAATTTACCCTTACCAATGGATTTGTTCAGCCGATGCAAGCTTTGTATTATAGCCTAAGTGGCTTTGTGAGTTCTGGTAACATACGTATATATCCTAACCCAACAAGCGATTTTGTTGAAATTGACTTTTTGCAAAATATAACCGGCACAATATCTATACAGTTGTCCAATCCGTCGGGACAGGTTATGTATAAAAATGAGATTGTGGTAGATGGATTAGGTTTTATTGAAAAAATCAATTTGAAAAATTATACCAGGGGAAACTATACTCTATATCTCAAAAGAATTAAACCGGGCTCTGGTGAGTATGAATCTGCGCCCTTTGTTTATAAGATCATAAAACTTTAATTTATAAAATACCCTTTAATTCTATATTCTATGAAACAATTAATGTTCTTAACATTATTTTCATTTTTGTCAATTTTGGTTGTAGCTCAAGCTCCGGGCCAGATAAATTACCAGGGAGTCGCACGAAATTCTACAGGCACCACTATGTCCTACCAGGATATCAGCCTAAGGCTTTCTGTACGAAACGCCAATGATAAAGGTATCATCGTGTACCAGGAAACCCGTAACATAAAAACAGATCGCTTTGGAATGTTCGTTGTGGCTATTGGAAGTAATGGAGCAACGAACGTAATCAATACAATCAAAAATGTTAACTGGAGCGACGGTCTAGACAAATTTTTACAGGTGGAAATTTTGTTTAAAAATGAGAAGAACTTCATCAACATGGGAACCTCCAAACTTTTAAGCGTTCCCTACTCATTAGCAGCCGAAACAGCACATCCAATAGGAAATGCGGGGGGTAGTTTAACAGGTGCATATCCGAATCCACAGATAGGTGGACAGGTGGTTACAAATTATAACATCGCAGACAGCACGATTACCGCTTCCAAAATTGCTCCTGGAGTTTTATCAAAGTTTAACGCTTCTGCCAAAGGTGATATAACGGGGATATATCCAGATCTTCAAATCGTAAGTAATGCTGTTACAAATAACAAAATAGGCCAGGACGCTGTTCACACTCAAAATATAATTGATGGGGCCATAACATCCTCCAAGATGGCCAGCGGAGTAATTCCCACAACTTTACCCCCGAGCGGCAATGCCGGTGGTGATCTTACCGGAACATACCCGGCGCCAACGTTAGCCGCAAACACTGTGAAAACGATTAACATTGCAGATGGTTCTGTCACTGCTTCTAAAATTGCGACTGGTGTGTTACCGGTGACCTTGCCACCAAGTGGCAATGCAGGTGGTGATCTTACGGGAACATATCCGTCGCCAAAGCTTTCATCAAATGTTGTAAAAACTTCAAATCTCGCGGATGGTTCAGTTACTGCTTCTAAAATAGCCAGCGGTGTATTGCCTGTAACATTAGCTCCAAGCGGAAATGCAGGCGGTGACCTTACAGGAACATATCCGGCTCCAAAGCTTTCATCAAATGTTGTAAAAACTAGTAACATTGCAGACGGTTCTGTTACTGCTTCTAAAATAGCCAGCGGCGTATTGCCTGTAACATTACCCCCAAGCGGAAATGCAGGCGGTGATCTCACAGGAACATACCCCGCTCCAACGTTGTCATCAAACGTTGTAAAAACCACCAACATTGCAGACGGTTCTGTTACTGCTTCTAAAATAGCCAGCGGCGTAATACCAACAACGTTACCACCCAGTGGAATTGCGGGAGGATCATTGAGTGGATCATACCCTAACCCCCAGATTGGAGTACAGGTAATTACTGCTAATAATATTGCAGATAGTTCTATTACCGCAGTTAAACTTGCTCCTGGCGTATTAACGTCAAAGAAAAATAATGGGCCGGCCGGCGGTGATTTAACGGGCACATATCCAAATCCTCAAATTGCTGCTAACGTAATTAAATCTCAATATTTAATGGACGGATCAATTATTACATCTAAAATTGCGAATGCCTCGGTCACAAGTGCTAAGCTGGCAAGTGGTGTGATACCCACTTCATTACCACCCAATGGAAATGCGGGTGGTGTTTTAAGTGGAACTTATCCAAATCCCTCATTGGCAACAAATGCTGTTATAACTTCGCATATAGCCGACGGTTCTGTTACAACAGCGAAACTTGCTAATGGAGTCATTCCCTTAACACTTCCGCCAAGCGGTGCAGCGGGAGGAGATTTAAATGGAAATTATCCTAACCCTGGCGTTGTCAGTTTGAAAGGAATTGCCTTAGGCAGCACAGCACCTGTAGTAGGACAAGTCCTTAAATTTGATGGAACACAGTGGGCCCCATCACCCGATAATACTGGATCTTTCTCAGTTCCGTATAGTTCATCTGTGAATTCTTCTTCTAATTTATTTTCAATTACCAATCTTGGTGGAGGATCTGCAATCGAAGGAATAAATTCTACCGCAAATTCAAATGCATTTGGGTTAATAGGACAAATATCTTCAGCCACACCTGCGCTGACATCAGCAGGTGTGAGAGGCACAAATAATGGGAACGGACCCAACGGCTATGGTATTTGGGGGTCACATGCAGGTGGCGGATCGGGAGTTTATGGATCTTCTGCAACTGGCTCAGGTGTCAATGGATTTTCTGCAGATGGTAATGGAGTATATGCCGGTAGTACAACGGGAACGGGAATATTTGCAACAAGTAACGATGGTATACCGGGATTGTTTGATATTTCGAATCCCAGCAGTTATAGCGATGCAGTTTTTGCATCGAATAATGGTTATGCAAATGGAATAACTTCTATATCTACATATGGAAATGGAGTATTAGGTATTGCAAATGATATTTACGGAACAGGTTTACTGGGAATAAATAATGCCGGTGGGGAAGCGATTCTGGGTTTTACGATTAGTGACAACGGCAGTGCCGTAGTGGGAAGAAACGATGGAACCTATGCCGCAATTCGTGGATTCAATACTTCAAATAACGGCATTGGAGTACTCGCATTAGCCAATTCATGGGGGGCAGCAAATGGTACAGCTCTTGTCGCAGAACTTGAAGGATCAGACCCAGGCAACACAGCTGTTTTCAAAGCAAACAATGCTAATGTTGCAAGAATAGATAACACAGGAAAAGGTTTTTTTAACGGTGGAACCCAATTGGGTGGAGCGGATATAGCCGAATATTTTGATGTAGAAGGCGATTTGAACAATTATGAGCCAGGCGATGTTTTAATTATTTCAGAAAACTCAGATCGTAAGGTTGAAAAATCGATATCAGGTTATTCTACTTTAGTGGCTGGTGTATATGCTACAAAACCGGGTGTACTGCTTACTGAAAAAAATGCAGAGCAAGATGCTCTCGATCTTATGGTTCCCATGGGCGTGATAGGGGTATTACCTACTAAAGTTTGCCTTGAAGGAGGTGTGATAAGAAGAGGAGATCTTTTGGTATCGTCATCTGTAAGTGGTGTAGCAATGAAAGCTGATCTTAATAAAGTAAAAGTAGGCCAGGTTTTGGGAAAGGCTTTGCAATCGTTTTCTGAAAATGGAGTTGGAAAAATAAATGTTCTTGTAAGCGTTAAATAATAAGTATGAATTTTAAAATAAATCCAAATATTATTACTATTCTTATTGCGGGGTGCTTTATCGGGATTTCTGCAAAAGCGCAACTGGCAAGCAGTAAACCTCCCACAGCCTTTTATAATCAAAAAATAATTGAGAAGCTGGCAGAAAGCACGGCGGGCAAATCTCAATCTAAATCACAAAATTTGCCAAGCAATGATCCTAAAATCAAAGAGATGGCAAAATCAAAAATAAAAAATCCTGCAATGTCAACACATAAAAATCCAGTTGCATCTGCCCAGGATATCAAAAAACATTTACCATCTAATTCCTCTAATTTAAAGCAAAAGGGGCATCCCAAAGTTAAACTGAAATAATGCAGACTATTTTTAGGAGTATCGTTTTAGGATTTAATCGGGCATTATTGAGCAAATAGATAAAATATGTTGAAGTTTTAATATACTCCTGGACGAGAGAGTCATTTAATTTAAGTAAAATCGTATTTTTATATATTAATTTAGGCACATGGACATTTACCCCGGACCTTTACTCAAATCCATTAATGAACCCCGCGATCTCAAAAAGCTGGACCGTATCCAGCTCCATGAATTGAGCGATGAACTGCGCCAATACATTGTGGATGTAGTGAGTGTTCATGGCGGACATTTTGGTGCAAGCCTGGGTGTAGTAGAATTAACGGTCGCTCTTCATTATGTCTTCAATACTCCGTATGATCAGCTGGTTTGGGATGTAGGACACCAGGCTTACGGCCATAAGATACTTACAGGACGCCGTGAAAGTTTTATTACCAACAGGAAATATCATGGGATTAGCGGGTTTCCAAAAAGATCCGAAAGCGAATATGATACTTTTGGAGTAGGGCATTCCTCTACTTCTATATCAGCAGCACTTGGTATGGCGATGGCTTCGCATTATAAGGGTGAAGATGATCGCCAACACGTAGCCATCATAGGCGATGGCGCAATGACTGCCGGTATGGCTTTTGAAGCGCTAAATCATGCGGGAATTGAAAAAAGCAACCTGTTGATCATTCTCAATGACAACTGCATGAGTATTGATCCCAATGTAGGCGCCTTGAAAGAATACCTTACAGATATCACGACATCACAAACGTATAATAAGCTCCGTGATGATTTCTGGAAGGCATTGGGAAAACTACCGGCGAAAAAATTTTCGCGTAAACTCGTTTCAAAAATGGAAGCGGGATTAAAAGGGATTTTAAGCAACAGCAGCAACCTGTTTGAAGCACTCAATTTACGTTACTTTGGTCCCATTGACGGGCACAATATTACCAAGCTGGTTGATACCTTAAAAGATATAAAAGGCATTCCCGGCCCTAAACTGCTGCATATAAAAACAGTGAAAGGCAAGGGCTACGATTTAGCAGAAAAAGATCAGACCATATGGCATGCCCCGGGATTATTTGACAAAATTACGGGTGAGATATACAAGAAAAAATTTGATATTCCCCAGCCACCTAAGTACCAGGATGTATTTGGCCATACTCTAATTGAGCTTGCGGAAAAGAATGAAAAGATTATGGGCGTTACTCCTGCAATGCCGAGCGGCTGTTCGCTTAAATTTATGATGGAAAAAATGCCCAATAGGGCATTTGATGTAGGGATTTGTGAGCAGCACGCTGTAACACTTAGCGCTGGCCTTGCCACCCAGGGAATGCGGGTGTTTTGTAATATTTATTCTTCGTTCATGCAAAGGGCTTATGACCAGGTGGTGCATGATGTAGCTATTCAAAATTTACCAGTAGTATTCTGCCTGGACAGGGCAGGACTTGTAGGAGAAGACGGGCCAACACATCATGGAGCCTACGATATTGCTTATATGCGTTGCATTCCGAACATGATTGTGAGTGCACCCATGAATGAAGGTGAATTGCGTGATTTAATGTATACATCACAATTAGAGTCTACCAAAAATCCATTTGTAATACGTTACCCACGTGGGGCTGCCGTTAAAGCCGAGTGGAAAACTGAAATGAAGGAAATTACTATTGGAACAGGAAGAAAGTTGAAAGATGGAGAAGAGATCGCTATACTTACTTTCGGCCATCCCGGTAATTTTGCCGCATCTGCTATAAGAGATGTCGCAAGGGAAGGAATAAACCCCGCTCATTACGATATGCGTTTTGTGAAGCCGCTGGATGAGGTAATGCTTCATGAAGTTTTCAAAAATTATTCTAAGATAATTACATTAGAAGATGGAACGATCAAAGGCGGATTCGGGTCTGCTATTCTTGAATTTATGGCTGAACATAACTATTATGCGCAAGTAAAAATTTTAGGAATTCTTGATAAAATTATTGAGCATGGAACTCCTAAAGAATTGTATAATGAAGTAGGAATTGATGCAAATCATATCGCAGAAGCTATAAGGGATATGACTAAAATAGAAGTGAATAAATTGATTGCAAAATAAATTCTAATAAATTTTTTACCTAAGCTTCCTGTTGCCCATTTTTTATAATTTCAGTTAGTTTACCTTTTATTTATTCACACCACCAATCCTGGTAGTTGATCTTTGCTCAGGCCATGTATCGGGTTCTCCGGTTTTACTATTGATAGGTAATATTGCTTTTTCACGTGAGGCCTTCTCAGGATCTTCACTGGCCATATAGGTTAGTATCGCTGTTAGAATGGCATTGTTGCGAACATCATCAAAAACAATTTTATCATAGGTGTCCCTGTTAGTATGCCATGTATACTCGCCGTACAGCCAGCTATTTGAACTTAGTGAAAAAGCAGGAACGCCTGCTGCTACAAATGAAGCAAAATCTGATCCACCACGCCCGGGAGTTCCGGGGAAACTAGTTACAACCCCGCTGCGAATACTATCGGGAACAGCCGTTAGCCAACGGCTAATATATTCATATGAATTTAAAAAACCCTGCCCCTGGATATTTACAACTCTTCCTGTACCATTATCCTGGTTAAAAACAGCCTGGATGTTTTTTACTATCTCAGGGTGATCTTCCACAAAAGCTCTTGAGCCATTAAGACCCTGTTCTTCGCTTCCCCAGTTTCCAATTAAAATTGTCCTTTTAGGATGAGGATATATTTTTTTTAAAATCCGGAATGCTTCCATCATGGTGATAGTACCGGTACCGTTATCAGTCGCACCCGTTCCCCCGTCCCAGGAATCGAAATGAGCGGATAACATTACATATTCACCAGGTTTCTCAGTACCCTTTATTTCAGCAATTGTATTGAAAGTTGGCTGCATTCCCGTTTCTCTTGAATCCGCCCGAATACTTATTTTTGGCGCAGGCCCATTCTCCGCAAGCCGGTAAAGTAAACCATAATCTTCCAGAGCAATATCTACAGTAGGTATCTTGGTAGTAAATGCTCCAAAAATTTTATCTGCACCAAATCCTTTTGACCAATAATTAGTAATTATGCCCAAAACCCCGGCATTCTCCAGAACCAGTACTAATGTTCTTGTATTATAACCGGTATTAGAAATTCGCTTATTCCATAACGCGGTTAAAGAATCCCGGTTGCTTTTCATTTTTTGAACAGACTCCTTCCTTCCAAATTCCTCCCAGTTATAATCAGGACGGCCGGTAGGCTGATTCATTGAAATCATTACAAACTTACCTTTCACCGATGAAAGCCAGTTCTGAAAAGCTATGGAGTCTTCAAAGTAAGGAAGTATCAATACTTCAGCAGTAACTGTTTTCCCCTTAGTGGAAGGGCTCCATGCAAGTTGAGTCCCCTCTAAAGACTTTATCCAGGGCAAAACCATATCTATATGAGTAATTCCTCTTTCCCACCCAAGCCATTCACCCCATCTTTCATTATGTGCCGGTATGCCCCATCCCTTATATTTTGAAACCGCCCAGTCATGTGCCTGTTGCATTTTCGAAGTCCCCACAAGACGAGGACCTATCTCATCCAATAGTTCATGCGCCAGTTTTTCTAATTCTGAATTTTGGTTGGCTTCTGTTATGATAGATGAGATGATAGCACTATCATTTTTACCCTGGGCAAAAATGAAAACTGAAGAAAAGGATAAGCAAATAAAAAAGTATGCTCTTATTTTTTTCATGATTAAATATATCAATGGTTTTTTATAAACTTCAAAACTAAAGAATTATTCCCCCGGTAAGTTTTAAAATAATATGAACACCATATGAACACCATTAAAGTAAAGATATTTGGAAAATTTGCAGGGAATATATACCTCAATATCGCAAGCTATATGACTAAATAAGCCTCAGTTCTGCACGTAGTGTGGAAAAGAGGCTTATTTTATTTTCACC
>JBKJRY010000167.1:0-2767 GCA_046593045.1 Chitinophagaceae bacterium
GTATTGCCGCCACTGGCCTGGCATTAGCCGCCTATCCGGTGGGTGTTGAACGTGGATTTATGTCACGATCTGCAGCAATAGAACGAACATTGAATACGCTGCGTTTTTTCTGGAATAGCCCACAAGGCACTGAGCCCGATGCAACCGGCTACAAAGGTTTTTATTATCATTTTCTCGACATGCAGACCGGTCGGCGTGCCTGGCAGTGCGAATTGTCAACCATAGACAGCAGTTTTCTGCTGGCAGGGGCGTTGACGGCGGGAATTTATTTTGATGCGGATAATTCAGAAGAGACGGAAATCCGCACGCTGGCAGATTCCCTGTATCGCCGGGCAGATTGGCAATGGGCGCAGAACGAAGCTGAAACGGTTACCCACGGCTGGAAGCCTGAAAGCGGGTTTCTACCCTATCGTTGGGAAGGCTACGACGAGGCGATGCTATTATACATGTTGGGTCTTGGCTCACCTACGCATCCACTACCTGAGAGCAGTTATAAAGCATGGACCTCCACTTACCGATGGGAACGCAGTTATGGGTATGACTATCTATATGCAGGTTCATTGTTCATACATCAGTTATCGCATGTATGGATTGACTTTAGGGGTATTCAGGATGCCTTCATGCGTAGCAAAGGCATAGATTATTTTGAGAACAGCCGCCGTGCGACTTATGTGCAACAACAGTATGCGATTGATAACCCATTCAATTTCTCAGGCTATGCTTCATGCTGCTGGGGGATTACTGCAAGTGATGGCCCAGGTCCGGACATGAGTAAAATAAATGAGATTGACCGGCAGTTTTTTGACTATGTAGGTCGCGGTGTACCATACGGACCTGATGACGGTACGCTTGCACCTTGGGCAGTTGCTGCATCGCTTCCGTTTGCGCCAGAAATTGTGTTGGCCAATCTCTATTATTGTATTCACCAGGCCAAATTGACGGAATTCAATTCCTACGGCTTCAAAGCTTCTTTTAACCCCACTCATCCTGGAAAGCCGGGCAATCCTCATGGCTGGTGGGTGTCGCCATGGCACTTTGGGCTTAATCAAGGTCCAATTGTTTTAATGATCGAAAACCATCGTACAAGCCTGATATGGCGATTGATGCAGAACTGTCCATACGTCACTTCAGGTTTACAACGGGCGGGTTTTTGCGGTGGGTGGCTATTGAACGCTTGCAATAAAGTTAGCCAGGCCCAATTGCAGGAAGTATGGGGGGAAAGAAAGTAAATTATCCTGTTGAGTTTTTTAATAAAATAATATAACAGAACATGAAAGAAAGCTATGGCACATTATCAGAAACTATCAATGGTTTAAAAAAGGAAGGCTATACGCTGGACTTTAATATCAGTCCGGAATTTGTGCTCTGTGATAAACCAGATATGACTTTATCTCCCGATGATTTTTAGATTGATAAGGTTTACCGGTTTGAGGGTGAATCAAATCCTGCTGATCAGTCAATCCTATATGCTATCTCCTCTCCGAAATTTAATGGGAAAGGGCTGTTAGTAAATGGTTATGGTATTTCCTCGGTTGCAATATCTGATACCTTGATTTCAAAATTAAAAACATATGCTGATAATCTTCTTAAAAAAGCACCAACTGAAAATATAAAAGTTGAAAACAAGTCGAACGAAGCTACCGCACTACGGCCGGAAGGCGACCGTATATTAGATGCTCCATTTGTGGAAATGGATCTGAATAATTTTATTGGTCAGATAAAAGAAGAAATTACCTGGACAACAACTGATCATAACTCCATCACCATTTTTAAATCGGACTATACGACTGTAGTTCTGATTGGAATGCATCAAAATGCTGAATTAAAAAGGCATAAAGCATATGGAAACATTCATGTGCAGGTATTGGAAGGTAAAATAAACTTCTGCACAGAGCAACAAACGGTTTTACTGAAAAAAGGACAAATGATTGCTTTAAGGGCTGATATCCCACATAGTGTATTGGCTTTAGAAGATAGTTTTTTTCTGCTTACAGTGATCGTTAATAATAGCTCTTGAGAAAGGCCATTCCAAAATGAAACATAATTTATCTGCCTTACATAGGTAAGGCAACCTAAAAAATAAACAATAAAGTTAGAACTGGAATTTTTAATTACTCAAAAAAATAATATTATGGAAACACCAACAATTGAAACAGATAAAGCCCGCCTGCCCGCCCGTGCCGGTACGGACGGGAATGATTCCGATAGCGATCAGGACGGGCAGGAACAGTTATCCCCCGACCTTCTAAATAAAATGAATGCTTATTGGCGGGCTGCCAATTACCTTTCAGTAGGGCAGATTTATTTACACGAGAACCCACTGTTAAGAGAACCGTTAAAGCCGGAAAATATCAAGCACATGCTGCTGGGGCATTGGGGCACTACGCCCGGACAAAATTTTATTTATGTGCATCTCAACCGCATCATAAAAAAATATGACCTCGATATGATTTATATTTCAGGCCCCGGTCATGGCGGGCCGGCCATTGTCGGCAATGTTTACCTGGAAGGAACTTACAGCGAAGTTTATCCTAACATCAGCCGGGATGAAGAAGGATTAAAAAAGCTGTTTACACAGTTCTCTTTTCCGGGCGGTATTCCCAGCCATGTTTCACCCGAATGTCCGGGCTCTATACATGAAGGAGGTGAACTTGGCTATTCACTCAGCCATGCTTTTGGGGCGGCATTTGATAATCCTGGTTTAATTGTGAGTTGCGTGGTGGGCGATGGCGAAGCAGAAACGGGGCCGTTAGCCACTGCATGGCAT
>JBKJRY010000316.1:0-14611 GCA_046593045.1 Chitinophagaceae bacterium
CCCAAAAAACCTTCTATCAAAATTGATATACAAGAAACTAACCCTTACCTTATCGAACAATTAAATCAACCAAAATTAATAGCCGCTTAAACCGAACTCAGGTTATTATTTCGGTGAAAAGCGTCGAAGGAAAAGGTGCGACATTTAGTATCAACTTACCCATTAAAAAAACAAGCCAATTCAAAAAAACAATTAGCAAAGCAAAGCGCATGAAAGTCTGATTGCTCTTTATTTTTAATAGCTCCTCAATGGTTAAAAAACCACACCTAGTGCCCACTTGTAATGGAGCATTTTTTATTGCCATTCTCTATAGTTGCTTAAGAAATACCGGGAGCAGAAGAGTTGAATAGTAAATGATGAATAAAGCATCTATGTTAAAAGGTGCGCCATTACTTAAATACTTTATAGTAATACAGGTAATTAACCGTAGCTCATAGCAATGACAAAGATTATTCCTATTACCGGGTTTATAAAACATGCTCCTCTTAGCCCATTAATGATAAAGACATTGAGAGCTGCATGCAAAAAACAAAATAATAATGAAGCTTTCGGGCAGAAAGATTTAGACGGATCTTTTATTGCTTTATTAAAAAGAGAATTTATTGCTTCTAAAACAATTATTCTGCCCAATGGATATAAAGAAGTATTATGGTTTGTTACAACAGCGGGGCAAGAGATGCTTAGAAAATTAGGCTTTAAAGAAGCTTGTTAACTTGCAGCGTTATATCCCCAATGACCTATCATTGAAGCATGCGATTTAATAAACATCAGTGGATTGCATTCCTGATCTCTCATCTAAAAACTCAGGCATTACTTCAATTAATTTCACTATTAATGATCATTACACGTTACTTCAAATGATATACAAGTTTGTTGAACAATAAGTGTAACTTATAAAAGTAGATATATAAATTCCGTTGCAAATCCAATAGCCTTGTCGATTAGAAAATCACCATAATGCCCATTTACTATGGGCATTTTTAATTGACACTGCATCGGTTTTTCCGGTAAGTGGTTTTTAATTTTAAAGTTCAAAATCGGAAAACCACACTGAAGGGAAAGTTATGCATGCGTGAGCAAAATATTTTACCGCTCAATAAATTTTCTAAATCCTTCATACCTGATTATTTTAAAAGTAAAAAGTAATAAACCAAAAATTGTAATACCGTGCCCATTGTCAGCACAGTATCTGCATCATACCGGTGCATTATTTTCATAAGTGATCCAATATAATCCAGGCAAAAGCCAAAGGCAATTATAAGGATAGTATATTTTGCTTTCATCATTCAGGCATTAACTATCATCATCGTCTCCACGCTCACCGTACAAACTTATTTCAATAAATCAATCACCTGTTCTTTATCATCAGCAAAAGGCACGTGTTGAACTTTTCTGCGATGGTCGGGTCTTGGCGTTTCTATTGAGACGATTCCTTAATAATCCCATCATAAACTTTTCGTGCTTTATTATACACTTCTTCAGCCGCAGGACGTTCCGCATCACGAATGTTTCCCTGCTTCATTTTCCAGCATTGGTCTACTGCCTTCCGGCACCACTCAGCGCTTTTAACTTCATGAATGGGTTTGCTATCCACTATCACAAAAACAGGGTTGGTATGTGAACTTGGATACACTCTTAAGGCAACCCACGATGATCTGTTGATGGAGTAGTTAAAAGTTACATCCTGCCATTTACCATCAGCCGCGATTTCTTTTTTGTCGATGGATTCACCGTTTACAATTAGTTCCACATTCACATTTTGTGTTTTGCCGACACGTGCCCGCTCAATGTTCCAATAAGGTTGTTCCGTCAATTCTCTTTGCGCAATGTCCCGGCCTGTCGCATCCTGTTGTGCTGAAAGATTCGCAACAACTTTGGCCGTTATCTTTACTGGTTGCTTACCGTTTAAAGAGAGCTTGCTATCCTTAATACCAGGCTCTGATCCATTAACGGAGAAATCAATAATATGTGAACTCCCATCTGAAACATAGCACCGGCCTTTTTTGATGGCGTCTACATAACGGTCATAGGTAAGTGCGCCATCCGGTTTGAAATAACTGCGTGCCAGTCCAACACGTTCATCAAATATGCAGGGGAAATCTGTTTCACCACTCAGCCGCGTGGTAAACCCACAATTTAGAGTATGATACCACATGTTGAGTTCCCACGGAGCAGGTGTATTACCGGCACTGTAAAAGTCAACCACATTTTGTGTAACGGTAACTATATATTCATTGGCGCCTATGCCATCCATTTTTGGCAAAACATAATTTGGAAAGTCTTTCGTTGGCTCAGTGGGTTCCAGGCCCCAGCCTGAATGCGCATACCCGGTGACTGCATCCTGCGATTTTGCCCATGCAAGAACAGGCATCGTCCAGCTCGGCCATTCTTCAATCTTGGTTGTACCGGGATAGTCATCTTCCTTAAGCCTGAGCAGGTCGACATGGCCGGCATGCGAAGAAGGGAAACCGGACACCTCAACATCATTGCGTATTATATTGGTAGATGTGGAAAGCGGATCATCCTTTCCTGTGAAGAACGTCTTTTGGTGGTACCAGCTTGGCCCCCAGGCCAACACCGCCGCTACATTCAGATCTTCTCCTAAAGCTTGTCGCCACATGTCTACCGTCTTTACACCTTCTTCGGGGCTATCATAATGGCTGCAGCCCGCGGCATGAACATGATGATCCGCGCTATACCAGCCAAGCTTCGCCATATTGATCCATCGCTTCAATTTAAAGGTGGCATCGTAAGAACTTACATTGGGGGGCACAACAAGCTGCATCTTTTGAGATATATATTCAGGCCCTTTGGTAAACGTAACGTTGTATTTACCGGCAGGCAGCTCCACATGTTCTCCGTCAGCCCGATAGATTTGCGATTGAAAGAAAAAGTCAGGGTACTCATCATAGGCAGCAACCCGTCTCGAAGGCAAAGGATAGATGCCTGTAAGCTCGTTAGGAGTTTTATAATCCTTAAACGATGACCGGTCCAACCGGAAGTCACGCTGCGCCGCCACCAAACGAAAATCTGCTTTTTCCATGGTGTTCACGCTATCATCCAAAATATGTTCTATGCCATCCGTTATAAGAAACGATGCCATCGTGGGAGAGCTATCATCATCTTTTATATGGAGGGTAACTTTTACGGAAGGACTTATTGTAAAAAGTATATTGATAGTGTTGCGAAAACCTATATCCTGTGTGCCCTGTCCGATATTGAAACCCATTTCCACTTCCCGTTGACCGCTGTCTTTACTGTAGATCTGCACCACTGCATATTCGAGTTTTAAACCTGAGAGATTTGGAAGCAACGGCCGATTGCGATACACCTGCATTTCAAGAAAGCGATTGGCTACTTGCCCAGGTGTAAGAACTTTTTTTTCGTCGACTTTCGGATCAGAAGAAGGTGCATATAAGGGAGTGGCTGCATTGGGACTTTCGGCTACTAATTGCGCGGTAACTCCTGCATCATTATTTACTTTCACTAAAAAACTAACCCAGCCGTCCTGGATCAGCCTTGCCTTTGCCGGCCCTCTTTCAACTTTTACACGAGCCTCCGGGTTGATGTTTATAAAGGCGAGGCAATACGGGTCGAGAATAGCCTGCACATCATTTACCACCTGCTGCGTTAATAGCTGGTGTTGCAAAGCAAGCAAACGATTTTCATCCTGTTTAGACAAGGGACTCCCCAAAAAAGATAACGCATCTTTTAAGCGAATAGCCTGTGCCAATAAGGGTTGCGGTTCTACACCGTAAATAATATGGTGTGCTGCTGAGTCATGGTGCATCTCGTGCTGTGCAAATACTTCTGCAGGAAAGTATAAAGCAGCGAACAGGAATAATGGGGCAATTTTTTTTGGTATCATATCCTTGTAAATTAATTTGACAGAATCATAAAATTTCGAAGGGTAGGGGATAGTAGCTGATAGACTATTAAAGATAGAAAACATTTCTTGCGATGTCGCAATAATGCCATTTCATGAAAATGCCAAATAAAGCCAGGTCTCGTGATTACAATTCCCTCGCCACGGGGTACAACAAATACCGGTCGTCATAAAATTTTGTTTTGCTGTAAAACCAGGTGAGGATCGCATTTTGATCATTGGCAAATGCATTATCTGCTGCCTTTTTTTCTTCAAACTCTTTTCGCAATGCAGGCGATTCTTCCAGCATCTTTTTTGCCATCGGTTCCATTATATAGGCTTCAATATATTCAGTGCGTTGAAAAATAGGAAGAAAGAATCCCCAACTGAAATATGAATCCCTTGAAATAGGTTCCAGTAATGTCATGGTAAGATCACCCAAAGGCTGATCGGTCGAAATATAGACAGAACCTTTAGGGAACCATTGTTTTCTCGTTTCTGGTTTTGTAGTTCCGCTCAACTGGATATGACCTTCAAACGGAAGTGTTTTATGATCTTCATTTTCAAACCGGGCATTTTCTATTCTATACATTTCAACCGTTACTTCACGAGGTTGGGTAATGGTGTTCATTTTAATGCCATGCAATTTTAATCTTTCAATTACTTCATCGCAGGATGGAGGAATCCAATAACCTTTTGGCCGTGTGATAAAATCAGTTGGTTCAGTGGCTTTGTAGTTTACAATCTTCATTGTTTCAGGCTTGCCGAGCCATTCAACATAATCTGAATTGGTTATTGTTGACTTTATTACCCTTGAAGCTATTCCCGAAAAATCAAGGCTGTCCGGGGGTGTCACATTAGTTTCTGACAGTTGCAGGTTTGCTGTTGATTCAAAACTCGCCGAATTTTTAATTTGTGGCACTTTATAAGTCATAGGAACTTTTGAGTCCCTGGCGGCTTTGTCTATTTCCGTGTTCTTCTTCAGCGACTGACCATCTGTTGCTAATATGCTCAAGGTGCTTTCCAGCAATATATAGGTACCCAATACCCGTTGCTTATAAGGTTTTAAGGAATGATTCTCTACCAGGACAGATGCCATATGCCGCAGGTCGCCATAACTGTCGGAATACCTGGGGCCGCCCAGCGCCCAGATATTGCCCTGCGAAAAATCCCTGTCATTGAATGCCATTAATAATGGCCCGGGGACATGCCCGTTTGCTGTTAAGTCTTTATCGGCAGTAGGCTTGTAGGTTTTTTCTAACCACTGAGAAATGCCCGGCGAGTTACCCTGCAGGCCAATGCCCCCAAATGTAATATCGTACTGGTAATCGGCGCCATCTGTTACATGAATATCCATGTACATACCGGGATCGTATTCATTTATTACCTGCACCACAGTTCTCACTTCTTTGGTATCCAGTTTTGCATAATCCCTGTTGAGGTTTAAGTTTTGTGCATTGGTTCTCCAGCCCTGGTTCTGCGGGCCACGCTGGTTTGGCCGGTTGTAGGCCGAAGAACGCTCATGCGCATCCACACTCAGTATGGGAATGAATAAGAAATTTACTTTATCCAATAAAGATTTCTTATTTCCAAAGGCAATATCACGCAACAGCATCATGCCTGCATCTTTACCATCTATTTCACCGGAGTGAATACCGGCCTGGACGAGAAGCAATGGTTTACCGGAATTTCTTAATGCTTTGGATGTTGTAGTTTTTTCTGTAGAAGCGATGATCATAAATATGCTACGTCCTTCTATACTTTTACCAATGGAAACCATAGTTAGCATGGGAGAAGCTGCTGTGAGTTTTTTAAACCAATTCATGGTTTCGTTATAATCGGGGGTTGTCACAAAACCCGATTTTTCTGAAGGTGTTATCCACGGGTTATTTGCTTTGGCAATTAAAGACTCGCTTTTCCCGTGCCATTCAATAGCGGGTGGCAGAATGGATTGTGCAGATGATGGTATTGCAACAAGTGTACAAGCTGTACAAAATGCAAAGCGTAATGTCTTAGTAAAGCGCATAATCATGTTGGTCTTTTTTGTTTGAAAATCCTCTAAAAAAATGGTGCCTCTATATTTCCTGTAAGAGTTTAGCAACTGTTTTTCCTTTTTTTAACTTCTTCATAATAAAATAAATAATACAGATTGCTACTATGAAAATAATGGTCGAAAGAATCTCCCATTTGCTCAAACTGGTCAGCAGCCAGGTAATGGAAGCAATGCCAATAAAAGGAATGATCAGCCCACCTGGCGCTTTAAAAAGCTTTTCATTTCCCTCAACTTTTTTCTTTCTCAATTTGATAGTTGCTAAAATAACCGCCAGGTAGATAAGCAATATGCAGGCACTGGCAAGGATCGCTAATTGCTTAAATCCACCCGAGACTGAAAAAATAAAAATCAATGATGCGTAGGTGAGGATAGCAAAATGCGGTGTTTTAAATTTTGGATGCACCTTACGAAGAAATTTTGGAAACAATCCGTCATTTGCACCGGCAAATAATAATCGCGGGGTAGCTAATAAATCGCCGCTGCTTAATCCAAAGCAGGAAATGGCTGTTGCAACCAGGAGTATAGTTGCTCCCATTGGGCCAACTATTTTTTCAGCTACTGCTGCAAGGGGTGCATCTTTAAAGGCAGCCACGTCTGGTCCCAATACGCCCTGGGTCACTGTTTGCAGCAACAGGTAGGTGATGAGCACCAGTATGCCTCCAATTGCAATACCCCATGGAATAGTGCGTTTTGGATTTTTTATTTCGCCGCTTACATTCAGTGATGTTTCAAAACCTGCAAATGCGAAAAATAAAACAAGTGCTGTGTCTCCAAATGTTTTTATTGATGGCAGATGCTCCCAATGCAGGTTTTGAGATGTAACCTGGCCGAAACCGAACAGGATAATTGCCAAGAGGGGCACCAGTTTAACAACAGTGATGAATTTTAAAAATGTGACACTATTTTTTGTACCGCGTATATTTAGCAAAACCATAAAACCAAGCAGTAAGAAAAATAATAGACCCCGCAGCAGCGGATTAGATAAAGCAGGAAATATTACTAAAAGGGAATCAGCAATAATATTGATTACTGCTGCACTGCCTAACACCCCCCATCCAAAAAAATATAACCAGTTAATGATAAATCCGGCAAAGTCACCGAATGCTGCTTCTACATAAGCATAGGAACCGCCACTGGTAGTCACACGGCTTCCAATCTCTACGTAACAAAGCACAATGGCAGCCAGCATTATGCTGCAAAATATATAACCATATATACCGAATGCACCAAGTTGAATACTTACAATGGCAGGCAACGCAAAAATACCCGCGCCAATCGTGTTATTGACCACGGTAAGTGCAAGACCCGGCACGCCTATTACCCGTTGTAATCCTTCAGAAGTTTTTGTGTCTGTCACGTATTTATTTTAGTATTGATGAAATACAGTACAATGTTTTCTATATCTCTTCTTCACTGATTTGCGAACTCCGCCTGCCCTGGAGACAAGAAATAATAGTTCTCGCAGAAGCAGTATTTATTTATTAAACTGCCTTTCTACAAATTCGAATGTTGCTTTATATGCCTTTATCCAATTACCATAAAGGAGAAAAGAATGTACTTCATCAGGAAACACCAGTTGCTCCAAATGCACTCCTTGTTTACGAAGCGTCTCAGCCATAGTCACCGATTCACTAAAAGGTACATTACGGTCATCATCTCCATGGATCATCAGTACAGGGCTTTTCCATCCTTTCACAAAATATTCCGGTGATGACTCAAATGCTTTCTTTGCTATGGCAGGATATTTTGCATAGTCATACCAACTGGCAAATGTTGGTATTTCTGTATTCCAGTTATGAACGCCATGAATGTCTACTCCGCATGCAAATAAATTGGAAGCCTGCGCCAGGCCGTGTGCAGTAAGATAACCACCATAGGAGCCGCCCCATAGTGCGATCTTGCCTGCATCAACATCGGCACGGCTCTTTAGATATTGACCAGCGCCCATCAAGTCTTTTACTTCACTTGCGCCGGATGCGCCATAGTTCAGTGCTTCCCTGAATTCAAGTCCATAGCCTATGCCACTGCGATAATTTAAAGACAACACTACATAACCTTTGCTTGCAAAATACTGGTTGAGCGCATAAGCATTAGAGTAGTATTGACTATAGTGAAAACCTAATATCATTTGCCTGCGCGAGCCGCCATGTATAAAAATTATCGCGGGATGTTTGTCTCCCGGTTTATGATTGGGTGGTAAAAACAAATCACCATATGCCTGTTGGCCATCAGTTGCTTTAATTGTTATTGCTCGCGGCTGCACCAATGAAGAAGGAAATTCAACCGGGAATAAATCTTTGGCTATATCATCCACGGAGCCATTTTGTAACAGAGCCAGCCACGCAGGTTTCGTTGCTGACGAATGTAAAATGGCAATTCCATTTTCTGTGATTACAGGGCCCCATTCAATTTCATTTCCTTTGGTGAGTTGTTCTGTTTTGTCATCGATCGTAGATAACCTCCAGATATGACGCCGGTTTATGTCGCCGATGTTAGTGGTATAGTAGATAAACTTACCGTCACCTGACACGGTTACGTTTTCAATTTCACCATTGCCAGGTGTAAGCAATTTTGTTTTACCACTATTTATATTGAGCTCATATAAATGTTGCCATCCATCTTTCTCACAAGGAAAAACTAAATGACCATTTTCAACCCACCATAAAAGATTTTTTTCTGTAGGTATGTCTGTAAATAAAACACTTCCTCTGCCGGCTGATGCTTTCCATAATTCTTTTGTTTTACCTGACGTAACATCCAGCATTCTTATACTCCATGGATTACTTTCTCTTACCGGTACAAAGGGTATAACGTTATTCATAGCAGGAATGCGGATATACGCCAGTTGTTTTCCACCAGGCGACCAAACAGGATAGGTATCATTATCCATGCTTGTTTCAATAAAATTTACTGTCCTGGAAATAAACGAATAAATGCCAACAAAAGAATGATTGTCCCTGTCGCTTACAAAAGCCAACGTCTTTCCATCAGGTGACCATCGAAGTTGCGATTGCATACCTCTTGATTGAAAAAGTTTTTCCGGTTTCACCGTAGTATCTGCAAGCGATAGTATCCATACCTGTCCTGCGGAAGTATAAGCCATTGTTTTTCCATCAGGAGAAATTTTATAATATGCCCCCGCTGTCAATTCCCTGGGATCGCCACCATTCTTATCAACTATCCATATATTTCTCGCTCTAGATGTTTGCAGAAATGCAGGGTTCGCCAGTTCGCCGTTATTGTTGGGGGCATTGCCTCTTACGAAGATTACCTGGTCTCCACCAGGAGTAAATTGAACATTACTTACATCTGTTCCATCATCCCCCTGGTAATTCGTTAATGCTTTTACATTATATGCCGGCCCCTCGGCCATATAAACATTTCTTGATCCTTTATCATTAAAGATCCATGCTATTGTTTTTCCATCTGATGACGCAACAAGATTTGTTGGGAATGGAGCAGATAAATAATTTTCAATTGTTTGAGCTGAGCAAACTTTTACTGCAAACAGAGATAGTAATAATAATTTTTTCATGTTAATCTTTTTATTCCAGGTGACATTCTTTTTGTAATACCTCAATCAAATAATAGTTTTCATTTTTCTTCATTGGCTTTTAGCACTCTTAAAAAATTGCCACCCAGAATTTTATAAATATCCTTTTTGCTATAGCCTCTTTCTACCAATGCTTTTGTAATTAGCGGATAAGAAGTAACATCGTCTAATTGCTGCGGTGTAAGGTTAATCCCATCAAAGTCGGAGCCAAGGCCAACGTAATCAACACCAACCAGATTGATGATGTAAACGATATGATCAATAAGCATGGATAATGGTGGCCGCATCGTGTTTGCTTCTGCTGCATATTTTTTATACAGGTAATTCAACCTATACCATTCACCCATCCCAGCTTTCGTGAGCGAATCATTTTCTGTGACATGTCTTTTCAGAAAAGCTATTTCTTTTTTATCAAAACTGCTATCAATAAATCCCGGGTGAAAATTTACCTGGATCACGCCGCCGTTTTTCGCAATGGCTTTTATCTGGTCGTCTTTCAAATTACGCCGGCTTGGCACAAGACTATACACTGAACTGTGTGAAGCTATAATGGGTTTTGTGGTGATCTTGATTACATCCCAAAAAGTCTGGTCACCTGCGTGACTTACGTCCACGATCATCCCAAGATCGTTCATGAGGTGCACCACCTGTTTGCCAAAATCAGTTAACCCTTTGTAAGGCAGATCTTTTTTTGTGGTTTCCTCTGCTGCACTCGTAGCCCAGGAAGGGGCTATATTATGTGTTAAGGTTAAATATCTTGCTCCACGTTTATATAGTGAATCTAATTTACCCAGGTCATCTTCTATCATGTGCCCGCCTTCGACGCCAAACATAGCAGAGATTTTATGTTGCTTCACTGCTTTCATCAATTCAGCATAATTAAAGACTTTTGCAATTTTATCAGGATTGCGGACAACCACAGCATCCAGGCTATCCATTTCCCTGTTAGCATAGGCAAAAGGATTTTTTGCATCGCCATCACAATACACGGAAAAAACCTGTACATCCAGGCCACCTTTTTTCCATCTTGCCAGATCACTGTGTGTAATGCCCGTTAGATCCTTGTCAAAAACGATACCTATATCCGCAGCCTTCATCAGTATATCGTTATGTGTATCTACAACAATTGCTTTGCGATGTATTTTTTCAAAAGATTGTGCATGTAGTTGCTGGATAAAAAAAATACCGAGGAAGAATAATTTTATTTTCATTGTTATTTTAGATATAATTTATAAGTCTTATTTTCAACCATTTTCAAACTTTAATGCGAACATCAATTTGTTGACACACCTGTATGGCTTCATTGCTTCTGTTTCGGTGTTAGTTGATTATTTACCACCATTCCATTCGTTATTTTTTCTGTTCATATCGGGCAATACATTTTCAGGATCGAGTATTACTTTATCAAGTTTGGTTGTAGAAGAATATTTAAAAGTCCAGGTGCCGCCACGGTGCCATATTTCTACAGGCAATTGTATCGTTCCTGCTTCACCATTAGTTTGAATAACTTTTACTATCACTGGTAAAATCATTTTTTCTTTATTAGTGATGGTGATCAATGCTCCTTTAGATGGATCGTTGTCAACGTAGGCAACATCAGTTATTGCCTGGTCAGATTTCCATGTGGTAAAAAACCATTCTTTCCAAAACCAGTTTAAGTCTTCGCCGGCTGCATTGTTGATACAATGAAAAAAGTCGTAAGGCGTAGGATGCTTAAATGCCCAGGCTTCTGTATACTTTCTAAAGGCATAATCAAAGCGCTCTTTTCCTACAACCACTGTGCGAAGCAAGTTAAGCCCATAAGCTGTTTTGCCATAGAATTGGTAATGCTGCTGTTCATCCATAGCATCAGACACCGTCATCAACGGATCTTTATATTGCATGAACTGCGTGTAATCACGTGAACCAAAAAACCCTTTATCAAAATAGGCGGGGTCAGTTTGATATTCGCCTTTATTGAAAAGGTCGTTCGCTATATAATTTATGTAAGTATTAAATCCTTCATCCTGCCACATGTATCTTCTTTCATTGCTGCCCACAATCATCGGGTACCAGTTATGCCCGATTTCGTGAGCAATCAAAAACCAAAGACGTGCTTTTGTTTCCTGGTAATTATTAAAGATCATCCCGGGATATTCCATACCACCGGTGATGCCGGCATTGCTCACTGCAACATTCCAGGGATATTCAAAAAAGTTTTTAGAATAAATTTCTATGCTCGCTTTTAAATATTCTGTTGATCTTGTCCATGCGGTATCACCCATGCTTTCTACCGGGTAGCACGACATAGCCAGCGCTTTACGACCAGAGGGCAGATTAATTTTTGCTGCATCCCAAATCATTGCCTTACCTGCAGCCCACGCAACATCCCGTGTATGCTTCATAGAAAAATGCCACGTGAGATTTTCTTTAGTAGCAGGCCGTGTAGATGCTTTGCCGGCTTCATCGGCTCCAATGATGGTAACTGTTTTGTCGCTTGTTTTTGCCAAGGCAAGCCTTTTTATTTCCTGTGCTGTTAATACTTCTGTTGGGTTTTGTAAATCGCCCGAACCATATACGATCATCTCCGAAGGCGCTGTAACATAATATTCGTAATCACCATAGTCGCTATAAAATTCACCAAGACCCATGTAGGGTAGGGTGTTCCAGCCTTCCACATCATCATACACACACATGCGTGGGTACCATTGGCCTATTTGATACACGACACCATTTTTGGTGTACTGTCTTCCAAAGCGACCGGCGCCGTCAAGTGGTATATTAAAACTGAAATTTATTTTGATGGATACTTTATCTCCTTTTGGAAGCATGGCTTTCTCTAAACGCACCTGCATTCTTGTATCGGAAATAATGGGTTGTGTTATGTAAGTTTTTCCACCTTGTGTGATGCTTACATTTTTTATTTGGTAACCACCATTGGTTTTACTGATGGAACTAAAATAGTTGCCGGAATACTTTGTTGCAGCAACTGATCTTGAGGATGATTTAAAAATATTTTGATCAAGTTGAAGCCACACATAATCCAATGGATCAGGACTGTTATTGGTATAGGTGATTGTAACATCACCACTGACAGAAGTATCCTTTTCACTAAAAGTTGCATGTATCAAATAGCTGGCTGCATTTTGCCAATACATGGGCCCGGGTATTCCTTTCGCGGATCGAAAAATATTGCCCGGCGGGAGATCGAAGCTTTGTGTAAAAAGTTCATGTGGATTGTAAGTTGTATCCACCTGTTCATTTTGTGCATGTAAAAAGAAAACGGTTAATAATGCAATGCAGCTTAATAAGATTTTTTTCATGGTGCGCTGTTTCAATTGTTTGTTATAGGAAATACTCTCTCTGTAATAACCTGTGAAGACAGGTATCTTTAAAATTGTTACTTTCTATTTTTCAATTTATTTTCCGCTTCGGCAATATGCAGGAAATAATTGCAATAAAGCATTTGCACCAATACGAAAATCATAATCAGCAGAACACCAGCAGTTGATTTGAGGTAAGAAGCACGGTCTATATTCATTATTGCAATTATTTTTGAAAAGGTTTGTAATAGCTGATATTCTATGAGTTAATCTCGCCGAAGGTTGGCTTTTTACTTCATTGAACCATCTTAAAAGAAGGGATCCTTACATATTTTCCATTAATCATCTTTTTTTTTCCAAATCAGCAGGTACTTGCCACAACTTACTACCGTGCCAGGTGTATAATTACTGATTTCTTTTTCTAAATTTTTATTGTGAAAAATATTGTTCATATACCTATGGGTCTTTTTTTATTTTTAATTCAACCTGTCCATTCCTTCTATCACCCTGTAAGGCTTTTTAAAAAAATCGTCTATCGTTTCATTAAATTGTTTGCTGTAATTTATTGGTGTTGAATGGCCCGAGTTAGGGATGATCCATAAATATGATTGGGGTATGTTATCTGCAATCAGCATTGTGTGCTTTGGCAGCAGGGCATCATGGTCGCCGCCGATTACAAGTGTTGGACATTTGATGGTATGCAGTTGCTCCAGCGTAATGTTGGGTTCTTTCGTCATCATTGACGTCAGTTTGAATACATTTTTTACTTCAGGAGTTTGCTTCACCTTCGATAAGGAATCAACAACGTCAGCTAGCCAAACAAAGAGTGAAGGTTCTACTGCTGTAGAATCAGGCCACAGATTGGCACCGGTTATGGCAAGCTTTTTCACTTTTTCCGGATGGCGTATTGCAAGCAACAAACCATCGATGCCACCATCGCTCCAGCCTATTACATAACAGGAATCAAGATTAAGATTATCCAGCAAAGCATTGAGATCATCGGCCATCATTTCATAGGTTAATGAATCGCCTGTATCAACAGATTTTCCCTGTGATCTGCTGTCTGCAAGAATCACTTTATATTCTTTTGAAAAGTAGGGAATTTGTTTGGTGAAGTCTTTGATACTTCCACCATTCCCATGAATAATTAACAGCGGCTTACCGGTACCGTAAGTTTCATAATACATGTTGATGCCACGCAGGCTAACATACTTTCCTGCTTTTGTATTATCGCCGTACATAGCCTTAGCGGCGGTTGTGCTTACTGGTAATTGTGCAACGGTTGATAGCACAAACATTGTTGTAACTAAGGAAAGAAATATTTTTTTTAAATGTTTCATAATTTCAGGTAATATTAAATATTTGATTTCTTATTTTATAAAAAGTTTTCATGTTTAGCATTCATACGGCTTCGGGCATGTCGAAAATAATTTCACGTTTACCAAATATTATTTTTAATAAATAGATCACTGATACAATAGCAATAAAAATTGCTGCACCTTGTATTTCATCCTGTCTTGAATGTGATAAAAACCATACAAGTGTTACCAATGCAATCATCGGTATTGTGACACCTCCGGGGATTCTAAAGCCTGTTATATCTTTATTTTCTTCTTTACTTAATTTGAATTTTATAAGTGCCAGCACTACGCCTACAAACAAGAGAATCATAGAAATGGTGGCTACAACAATCAGGTGGCGATAACCACCTGTACACGCTAAAATCAATGCAATAGCAGAGAGCGTGATAATAGACCAATATGGTGTGGCATAACGCGGATGAACTTTTGAAAGATATTTGGGTAACAAGCCGTTGAAAGCGCCCGCAAACATTACCC
>JBKJRY010000427.1:0-4405 GCA_046593045.1 Chitinophagaceae bacterium
CTGGAATGGATCCGGATTATAAGAAGTTAATCAAAAATAATTGACATGGAAAGTAATAACTGATAAAACAAAAATTACCTCAATAAATACTTAACTGTTTAAACTATCGAAACAAAAATCAAGAAATAAAATCATCACCCGGTTATTCAAAAAAGCGATTAAGTAACATGGCCATAATCGTCATGAATAACAAAAAAAAACTGTATAAAAACATTAATCAATTCAAAACAAAAATTTTAAATAATAAAATGATAGAATTATGAAAAAACATCTTACTAATGTGCCTGGTTCGATTCCAAAATATATTTCGTTTGGATTAAGACTTGCGCTTTGCTTTGTTATAATCGCAACCACGCATTTTGAAACCAGCGCACAACAAAATCCACCGACACAGGTGGGAAAAGAGATTTCCGGCAAAATTGTTAATGCCGGCAGTGAGCCATTAGCCGGCGTTACAGTCGGAGTAAAAAATACCAGCAATGCAACTACCACGGACGCTGGCGGAAATTTTAATTTAACCGTTCCCGGTAATGCTATACTGGAAATTACCCATGTTGGATACTCTAATCAGGAAATTTCAGTAAACGGGAAAACAAATTTCCAGGTCAAAATGCAAACGTCTGAAGTCACTATGACTGATGTGGTTGTGGTAGGTTATACTACACAAAAAAAATCTTCCTTAACCGGCGCTATTTCTACTGTAAATATGGAAGACGTGGATAAAAGAAGAGTGCCTGATGTAGCTCAACTTTTACAAGGCCAGGTAGCAGGTGTGCAGGTTTCTCAAAGTACCGGAGCACCGGGAGATGGTATTAATATCACCATTCGTGGAGTAGGAACAATTGGCAGCAGCAGCGATCCTCTATTTATTGTAGATGGTTTGCCTACTACCAGCATATCTTTTATAAACCCGGCAGATATCCAGTCGATGACAGTATTGAAGGATGCATCTGCTGCGGCTATTTATGGAGCAAGAGCTTCGGGTGGGGTAATCATTATTGTTACCAAAAGCGGCAGAAAAGGGAAATCCAGTATTGATATTAATTATTATAGCGGTATACAGAAAGTGGCCAATCTTCCAACAATGCTTAATTCAACCCAGTATATGAATAAGATGGAGGAAAGCTGGAACAATTCAGGCTACAGTGGTACAAATCCTTACACTACAGATAAATCAAGAACAGATCTTGCCAATACTGATTGGCTGCATGAATTATTTGTAACAGGTAAATCACAGAACCTGCAGGTATCCGCGAGTGGTGGTTCTGATAAAGTGCAATATCTAATCTCAGGAGGATACTATAAACAAAATGGTATTGTAATTTATGATAATGACCAGTACGAGCGTCTTAGTTTCAGGGCAAACGTTAATGCCAATGTTACGGATAGGTTTACTGTAGGAACTAACCTGCAGATTTCCAACACTACACAGGATAAAATATCCTCCAGCGGTGATGCACCCGGAGTTGTTCGCCATGCCTTTATTCGTCCACCTGTAGTAGGGGTTTTTAAAGATCCATCTGATCCAACATATTCAGCAGCCGATCCTTATACCGACCTGCCTTTTTACTCACAAAATGTAGCTGCAAATGGCGGTAGCTGGAATGGTGGTGCAAACAAATATGAGTTTGGTTCAAACCCCTTAGCCATTGCTTATTTCACCAATGATAAGAGATACAATTTTAAAACCTTTGGAAGTGTATTTGCAGAGTTTGGATTTTTAAGGAACAAAGAATTAAAGCTGAAAAGCAACCTGGGCCTTGATTTGAATATGACCCACAATAAAGCCTTCAATCTAAATTATGGAGATGATGATGGTGGAGGCTCCGCATTAGACCAGGGTACCGGCCGTCAAAATCGCCCAACCAATCTGAATGAAGACAGGGGACAGGATGCTACCATAACGTGGACCAATACACTGAATTATACTAAAAGAATTAATCAGCATAGTTTTAACGTGTTGGTGGGTAGCGAATATATTACCAATCATTCTTCTGGTATCGGAGCATCAAGGGCCAGGTACAGTAATATAAATACTGCTTTTCAATACATAGATTTTGGCTCATACCCGCAGGATCTTTGGAATGGTGGTTCCGCTTCTCAGTGGGCATTATTCTCTTTATTTGGATCGGCAAATTACAATTACAACAACCGCTACTTTGCAACCGCCAGTATTAGGAGAGATGCTTCAAGTCAGTTTGCAGCCAATAACCAGGAAGCATATTTTCCTTCGGCATCTGTGGGCTGGAGAATTTCACAGGAAGCGTTTATGCAGGACGTAAGTTGGATATCCGATCTGAAACTAAGAGCCAGTACGGGAAAACTTGGTAACCAGTCGGGGCTTAGTAATTATAATTCTCTGGCAATTTATGATCCACTAGGTACTTTAATGCGTTATGGTAATCCCGATTTGAAATGGGAAACCACCAATCAAAATAATATAGGATTGGATGTAAGTATGTTTAAAAACAGGATTTCGGTTTCTGTAGATTATTTTAAGAAAACAACTTCTGATCTTTTGTTGCCGCTAAGTTTACCAACAGTAGTAGGAGATGTGCAGCCAACCATTGTTAATGCAGGAGTTGTGATTAATAAGGGTTTTGAACTTTCGCTTGGATATAAAAACAATGACCATGCTTTCAAATATTATATAAATAGTAATCTCGCAACTGTAACCAATATGGTAGAGAAATTAGATCCTAATTTACCAAGTATATATGGGCAAGTTTCAAAAACAGAAGCAGGGCATCCGTTAAATTCTTTTTACGGATTTCAAATGACGGGTATTTATCAGAATCAAAAAGAGATCGATGATTACTTAACCGGCGCGCCACATCCTGATGTTAAACCTGGTGATATTAAGTTTGCAGACCTTAATGACGATGGTATTATCAACGATAACGACCGCGCTTATATTGGAAATCCAAATCCAAGACTTACTTATGGAGCTAACTTATCGGCCAGTTTTAAAGGGTTTGATCTGTCTGTTTTAGTGCAAGGTGTTAGCGGCATTGAAAAATATAATGATCTTAAAAAAATCATTGATTATGATACCCGTCCATTTAACCATACAACAGCTACTTTAAATGCATGGCATGGTGACGGTACCAGCAATACGATACCGCGTTCCACTTTCAATGACAATGGCAGCAGCAGAGTATCCAGCATTTTTGTAGAAGATGCTTCTTATTTAAGGCTCAAAAATATTGAAATTGGTTACACAATAAATGCTTCTGGCAAAGCATCATCTGTTTTTCAAAATGCAAGGCTGTATGTTTCAGCACAAAACCTGTGGACTAAGACAAACTACACAGGGTTAGATCCGGAAGCCTATAACATGTTCGACCAGGGTACTTACCCACAATCAAAAGCATTTTTATTCGGTATCAATATCAAGTTATAATTCATCTTATTAAAAATAAAAAATATGAAATCAATTTATAAAATACTGGCGGCACTGGTGATCATAGGCACTGCCAGTTGTAAAAAGGAATTGCATAAAACCCCGATCGGCATAATAACCGAGGGCATTGCTCCTACGAATCAATCAGTAAAATATTCCGTAGTCTCTTCTTATCAGATACTTTCCAGTACACTGAATATCATAGGTGAATGGGGCTGGGATGATGGCACGGTACTCCGCAACGATTTTATTTTACAGGATATTGCTTCGGGTGATATGCTGAAAAAGTGGAATCCGGATGGCGACCAGGCATGGATGGATCAATTTTCCGATTTTAGCTTTACCGCTTCCAACGCTGGTATCAAGGGCCAATGGAGCTATGATTATGCAGGTATATCAAGGACCAATTTATCAATTAGCTACTTATCCGATGTGGAACTATCAACCAAACTCGGTATTGACGACGCTACCCGGAAAATGCTTTTGGGCCAGGTTTATTTTTTGAGAGCTTTCTATTATTTCGATTTGGTGAATTTATATGGAGACGTGCCGTTATTAACTGAGCCATTGAAAAATTTTGCTGATGCATATGATGTTGCAAAAAGAGAAACCAAAGCAAATGTTTATATACAAATCAGCGCCGATCTAGACCAGGCTAAAACATTGATTCCCGATGGGAAATATTCAGATGCAACGGAGAAATGGAGAGTTGCCAAAGGTGCTGTAATGGCAATGCAGGCAAAAGTGGCATTGTACAATCAAAAATGGCCAGAGGTTATCAGTATCATAACTGCAATGGAGGGATTGAATTATTATAGTTTGGATGCAAATTATTTTGACAACTTTAGTGTAGCAAAAGAATACGCAGAAAATGAGGTCATCTTTTCTTATAACCACGAATCATTAACCACCCCGAGGACAGGTAATGGCCTTTGTGCTTTGGCAGGTTGGGGTTTTATCGCACCTTCTTCAAACTTCATAAATGAATTTGAACCAAACGAT
>JBKJRY010000012.1:0-36558 GCA_046593045.1 Chitinophagaceae bacterium
CTCTATAATATTCATCCCTCTAAACATAGCTAATTATTTTAGCCTTAAAATTACTAATATATTTAGTTTAATCCAAGCCCTATTTACTCATCACGATGTATAAGCTTAATTCTAAAAAACAATTTCCTGGTTTCAGTTGATATTCTTATAAAGATTTTAAAGGCCACTGAACATTTAACCCTAGCTGTTATGGCACTCTTGCTTTATTTGAAGATTTTTATGGCAATGTCTGGGATTTGATAGAACCCAAAAACTAATATTCAGCATATTATTTTCAACTTATTTATTCCATAACTTAATGATATTGAATTGAGGTTTAAAATATTTTTCGCAGTACGTTGCAAAATAAAAAAATGTTATATACATTTATACCGCACAACAATCTTACCCTCCTCCTACTTATCTTTTTGAAACTCCGTTAACTTGCGTAATTACATTGGTCCGAACAAACGTTACCCTTAAGAAATGTAATTTTTAGCATTAATCCTTTATTTGGAATCGATTTTGATCAATCTATTTAACAGAATATTTTGATGCGGCAATATTACAATCACCCTTGCCCGAAGTCTTAAAATTATAGGGTTTTAAAACTAAAAATTATGGAAACAAATTTTACACAACAGGAAATTTTAATAGTAACAGGTACTAGTTTTTCATCAAGGGAATTTGCTGAAACGTCTGATGGTATCAATTACAATCATCTTACTGAAAAAGAAAAACTTGAAGTCGCATGCTGGAATGGCTTGCTGCCCGAGATGCTTCCCGAAGTTTTTGATCAGCATTTATTAAATAAAAAATTATACCTCTGGGAAATCAGGGAAGGAGCTTCTTTTATAGAACTTGAAATGGGTGAAATAGATATGGAAGTTGAAAAAGAATTTTCAATTGATCCGTATGCATTTTTGCAAATGAAATCACTTTCTTAAAAATTTTGATAGGTGTGTTCCAATACATAATACTATTATCGTGTAAATCAGCTTTTGCCAAGTAAAAGTCTTCATAAAACATCTAAAACCGGCAGATTAAAACCTGCCGGTTTTTTACTGCCTTATCAAAAATTAATAGCCAAATATCTCTTCAAGACTGAGTTTCTTTACTTCTCCATATTTTGCTAATGCCGCTTGCTTTACTTTTTTATCCGAAGCGAGAATACAATATGTGTAAGGCTTATCAGAAATATTGCTTTGCGCAAAACTCTTTAAGTCACTAAAATTTATTTTTTCAAAATTCTTATACACCTCTTTTCTTAAATCTTTGGCCAATCCCAATCGCTGATCAGCGAGATACTGGTATATTACGGCATCCTGGTTGAATCGTTCAGTTTGATAACGGTTCTTTATACTCAATTTGGAAATCTCCAGCACTTTTTGAGATTCAGGGACATTATTAAAAAGATCATTCATACCGGCAATGGCATCATCGAGCTTATCAGCCTGCGTACCTATGTAACCGATAACCGCGTATTTATCATTTTTCTTCGATGGACCTGCATAGAATGCATAAGTACTATATGCTAACGCCTTTGATTCTCTCAAAGTCTGAAAGACAATAGACCCCATGTTGCCACCATAATATTCGTTGAACACTTCAACCGCAGCCTCAACGTCAGGATTAAAATTTACAGTATTTCGCACCCACAAAACTTCTGCCTGTACCATATCGTAATCAGCAAACAGCACAGTGTTTTTTGTTTGCTCAATTTTATCAAATTTATTTATTGCTGGATAAGCTATGAAATTCGCAGGCATCACATGTTCTTTTGTTATTGCTGCAGTTGCATTGGCAAGAGAGAGAGGACCATAATAAATTATTAAATGCTTATATTTTGTGAGTTTATGCAAAAGATCGATAAGATCCGTTGACTTCAATGCATTCAGTTCATCATTTGTAAACTGGTTGTTAAAAGGATTTTTTTCACCATACATTGCATAGTAACGTAATCCCCCCAGTATCGCTCTTTTATTAAGTTTGTTATCCGATCTTGATTTAAGTATTCTTGCTTTTAAAGCTGAGAGTGCTTCTTCATCAGGCTTGCAATTTGCCAGTAACTCTTCCAGAAGAGCATTTGCCTTAGCCATATTCTCCTGTAAGCCGGTAAGTGATATTGTAGTAAACTCATCGTCTACATTGAAAGCATAATTGCTGCCGATGTAATAAAACTCTTTACTTATGTCTTCGGCGTTCTTTTTATCCGTTCCTAAGTACTGTAGATACTGGGCTGCGATCGAAAGCATTTTATTATTAAAGTTTCCCATTTCAAAACGATAGCTCTGGCGAAAAATATCATTGTCATTATTATGAACATATAATAATTGAGCATTACCAATAGTTGCCTTTTGAATATCCTTATCATAATTAAGCCATTGCGGCTGCACGGACGTAGCAGGCATGGCGGCTACCTGTTTCAGGAAATCTGATTGCGCTTCACGGTTCATTTCGACAGGAGTAATAGGTGGCTTACTTACCTTCAAAACTGTTGTGTCTGTTCCCACACGCTTGTATATGCAGACAAAATTATCGGCAAAGTACTCCCTGGTAAATGCCATGATATCCTCTTTGGAAAGCTTTCCCAGCGACTCGCTCATTGAGACCTTTTGCGCCCATGATTTATTTCTATCCAGAATAAAATTGAAAAATAAATTATACGCCCTGCTTTGATTATCATCCAATGCCTGTAATTCATTTAATTTATAATTTATGGCAGCAGCTTTTATAAGCTCGTCATCGAAATCGCCTGCCTTAACTTTTTCTATTTCGTTAAGCAAAAGTTCTTTTACCTGTTCCAAAGACTGGCTTGCCTTAGGCCTGGCGGTTAACTCAAATACTGAATATTCCCGATAAGTACTTACTGATGACCTCGCAGTAAGCACTTGTTGTTTTTTATTAAGATCAAGATCGATCAACCCTGCTTTTCCATTACTTAAAATACTTTTGAGAGCAGTCATTTTTATAAAAGAATTCATATCGGTGCCACCTGGAAGGCGAAACGCCATGTTTACACTCTCAGCATCGGGGCCTACAACTTCTTTATAAACAGGTTGTGTCATTGGCGCTTCCGGCTCAGGTTTATAATCATTTAATGGCCTGGGGTTCATGTGGCCAAAATATTGATCGATTTTTTTAATCATATAGCCGGGATCAAAATCTCCCGTCATAACTATGGCCATATTATCGGGAACATAATTTTTATTGTAAAAATCCCGAATCGCGGTCAAAGAAGGATTTTTGAGATGCTCAATTGTACCTATTGTGGTTTGTTGCCCGTAATTGTTGGTAGGAAATAAAGTTGAATACATTAGCTCATCCACTTTATCGGGATCGGAATCAAGGCTTATATTTTTTTCCTCATACACTGCCTCGAGCTCAGTATGAAAAATACGGAATACAGGATTTCTAAAACGTTCAGCCTGCACCGCTAGATACTTGTCTATAGCACCAGATGGAATATCGTCTGTATAGACTGTGTATTCATACCACGTAGATGCGTTGGTACCTTGTGCCCCCATTGAAGACATTAATTTATCGTACTCATTGGCAATAGCAAACTTTGCAGCGTCACCACTGGTTTTATCAATTTCACGATAGATTGCTGCACGGGCAGCTGTATCTGTTGTGTGGTTATATTGCTCATACAACGAATCAATCTTATCAAGAACAGGCTTTTCCTTCGCCCAATTTAGTGTGCCGTATTTATCAGTTCCTTTAAACATTACATGCTCGAGGTAATGCGCAAGTCCGGTATGATTCCTTGGATCACTATTGCTTCCCGATCTCACAGCTACCAGCGATTGAATGCGTGGTTCCTTTTTATTAACGCTCAGTATTACCGATAATCCGTTTTTTAAGGTGTAAAAACGGGCTTTTAGCGGATCGCCATTTACTGATTTATACGTATATCCACCAGCAGATGTTGTTTGCCATTCAATTTTTTCGGTTTGTGCTATTGTAAGAGAAGCAACCGACAGCAGTAATAAAAGAAGACTGAACTTTGTTTTCATATAAACTTTTTGAAACGCTAAATGTAAATCATTGTTAATATAAACTGATTACCGAATTTGAAACAAAAACATCGAAATAATGAGGAAATAAAAAGTGACCTGCTTAATACAGGAATTTATTTTTAAAACTCCACGGCTTAAATTTATCTTTCAATATCTTTTTATCATTTATTTTTCCGGCGCATAATTAACCAAAACATTGTGCGTTTTTACTACTTTAAATCTATATTAAACAAAAAATCAAGTCATGGAAGAAGAACTTAAGCTGGGAATAGGCACAAGACTTCAACATATGCAATACGGCCCCGGGGTAATTGTGGGAGTTAGATTTGCTACATATATTATTTCATTTATTACTTATGGCGTAAAGGAAATAGATAAGACAGATCCAAAGCTTGAAGAGATCATTCCTGAAAATGTAACAGTAGAACTAGAAACAATCAGTGAGGTTGAAAGATCGTTATTAAAGATCCTAAGATTGTGGGGCAGTGCTTCAGAAATTGTTCTTTTGGGCGATCGTTGGAAAGGTGGAACAATGCTTCTTCAGCCTGCAGACAAAACACAAAAACCCAAGGAAATCCCTATCGATGTTTTCTTTCATAAAATTGTTATGTTGCGCGACAGGGTACGGGTAATGGAACAACAAATAAATGCCCATAAGCTGATGACTGATGAAGACAAAGTAAATCTCCAGCAATATATCACCCGTATTTATGGCTCACTTACCACTTTCAATGTGTTATTTAAAAATAAAGAAAACTGGTTCATAGGAGAAAAAGGGAGCGGTGATTAATCAAAAAGCATTCAAATTAATTTGATACCATTTACTCCTCTTCTTTCTTTTTTTCATATAAAAGAAAATGCTGAATGGGTAAAAATTCTCCATCATAAGAAAGTACAAATCCATTTGCATTAAGTTCTTTGTCTAACTGCTCAATTGTAGTTTTATGCAGGGGTTTTATAGCGATTGAGGAATCTTCCCCCCTATATTCAAGCAACAATAGTTTACCGCCGGGTTTAAGTGAATTCCTTATGGATTGCAACATCTCGTGAGGGAATTCCAATTCATGATAAACATCCGCCATTATTGCCAGGTCAAGTAAATTCTCCTGAAGGCCCGGAGAATTAATACTTCCTTTTACAACCTCCACATTTGTGATGTGTAATTCTTTCTTTTTTTTATTGAGATAGTCGACAAAATCATCCTGTATTTCAATGGCAAATACTTTCCCATTGGGCACCTTTTTGGCAATCCTGAAAGAATAATATCCCGTACCCGCTCCAATATCCGCCACAACATCTTCCTGCCTCAAATTCATTTTTTCAATTGCCAGATTTACATTTTCTTCTTCCTGCCGGTCATCTCTTTCTAACCATGGTGCGCCGCCCGAACCCATAACCTGCGATATCTCCCTTCCGTAATAAAATTTTCCCGTTCCATCAACTGAGGCCTTTCCGTAAGTGTACATTGGTTTATTTTCACCTACCTGTGATTTGGGATTTTTAACCGTATTACATACACACGAGGGGTTAGCCAGCCACAAATAAATTATAACCAAGTATAACTTCATGAAAATGAAGGTAAAATTATTTTTAGATTTTATAAATGATTTGTTCGGGGATAAATTGTTGCTATTTATTTGTAATCCATATCTAATCTTGCATAAGATTTAACCTATTTTGCGGCGGATTAAGTACCTCAATGTTCAATATATAAATAATCCGGATTTACAATTTTTTTTTCCAAAATACAATCAAAACATATTTCAATGGCACCAATCACTAACAAGTCTGAGACAAAGTTTATCACAAAACCGCATAGGATATTCTTTGATGAAGTAACAAAGAAAAAAATTGAGCGGCATTTAAGTGACATTAACGATACCATCTCAGATGAAGATATCAGGAATGTGATTACAGATATCAGATCGGGAAATGCTGATGGTGACAGAGGCTCAAACCTCTATACAGAGTATAGTCCCACACTTTCTTATAATGAAGCCCAACAGGTTTCAACAAGTTGGAATATTATTGATTAGTTTTCGTTGTTTGAATTAAATTATACAATCTTATAACGGTGCAATCCTGTTAGGATTAAACTGTTATGTTTTCAGGACTTATTTCTTCCTCCTGCGCTGCTCTAAAAACTTTATTTCATTTCCGCCATTTTCAGGCAAACGGGTTTAGGTAATTGAATCTGATCTCCCGTTTCTTCCAGCAATCCGGTTGTCTTATTTCTTTTAAAAATTACTATATTATTGCTATCCTGGTTGGCAACAAGTAAGTAATTGCCCGTAGGATCTATAATAAAATTACGGGGTGTTTTGCCTAATGTTGGCTGATATCCTTCGAGTTTTAATTTGCCGGTACTTTTATCTATTGAAAAGATTGTAATAGTATTTTCTTCACCACGATTCGACGCGTACAAAAAATTTCCATCCGGCGACACATGTATGTCAGCGCTGCCAATGTTTCCTGCAAAATCTTCAGGATGTGCTTTTATATCCTGGATATTAGTAAGTTTCCCCCCACTATACTTATATGCTGAAACCGTTCCTGCCATCTCACTAATGAGATAAGCAAATTTATTATTAGGATGAAATACAAAATGTCTTGGCCCGAAACCTCCTGTTACTTTTTCAAAAGGCGGCTGTGCCGGTGATAGCGGTTTTTCTGATGACGGATTAAATTTGTAGATCATTATTTTATCCAGACCCAGGTCAGGTGTAAATAAGTATTTTTGATCAGGTGATAAAACTACTGAATGCACGTGTGGTTTGTCCTGGCGGCCTTTCATGATACTGCTCCCTACATCCTGAATTAATTGGGCATGCGGATTTAAGGAACCATTTTTATTTACCGGGAATATTGAAACACTGCCCCCACTGTAACTGGCCGCTATTAACCACTTACCAGTTTTATCAAATGTAACATAGCAGGGATCAGCACCATCTGTAACCTGGCTATTAATAAACCTGAGTGCGGATTTTTTTTTATCAAATGAAAAGGAACTTACGCTTCCGGGCCTCTCACCATGTGTCTCATTTACTGAAAATATATATTTTAAATCAGGGGAAATTGCGAGATAGGATGGATTAATAACGCTACTATCGGTATTGCTCAATAAGGATGTTTCCCCAGATGCCGCATCGAAACTATAAACATAAATTCCTTTACTTCCGGAACCAGTATAGGTACCAATAAACATATAAAATTTTTGCGACGCGGAAGAAAGTGAAAACAGCAAACAAAGCAAAAGAATGTGTAAACGCATGATTGTATTTTTTAAAATGCCAGGAAGAATTGTTGAATTTTATAAAAAATTATCAATTAAATCTATTGTGAAAAGATAGTAATATTCTTATAAATAATATTGTAAAGCCAATTATTATTACTCCCCGGCACCAGGAGTTATTGTTGGCTTCACCTCTAAAGAAGGATCTAAACATAAACCGTTTCATAATATTGCCGGTAAACGATGATAATTAATTCTTCTATCTTTTTATGTAAAAATTATTAAAAAAGATTTCTTCTTTATTGGTAACAATTACTTCGAAAACTTTTGCATTTTCAGGACCCTGTTTACTCCAATCAATAAACATTTCTATCTCCTCCTTTTTACCGGTAACAACTGCTTTAACATTCCCGTTGTCTGTATTTTTTATCCACCCTGTAAGATGAAGTTTCTCTGCAACCCTTTTTGCTGTCGCCCTGAAAAATACACCTTGTACCTTTCCTTTTATTTCCACATGGACTGTAGGCATCTGATAAAAATAAATGTGACAAGTAATAACGTTATCGAATAGGTGTTTCAAGCCCTCCAATAAAATAATTGCAGTAAAATTAAATATTATAGATCACAGGCGAATAGTAGAATTACGAATTTATGCGTAAATTTTATATAGGTACAATCAGGAGATAATGCCCTTGTAGCAGGTATTACCAATATAAAGTTTTTTATTTCTATTCTATTACAGCAGGAAGATTATACTTCAAGCTTCGACAGCAATCATTCAATAAACAGGTTTCAAATTATCCGCCTCAATGGAACACTAACCTTATAAATTTCGTATAAATACTATTGGCGTGGTAATTTCAATACATAATTAATTGAGCAAGGATGCTATAGTGATATACATCATGTCCTGATATCTTTGTTACAGAAGTTGATTGACGTTCAACAAGCATTAATCATAAAATCCAAATCCATTGAAAGTATCCGTTTCTCCATCCAGAAAAACCGAAACCAATCCGATATCAGTCAACTTCTTAATTTTAGTTCAAAACATTTGAAGCATATTATTTCCTATGAAAACTAACCGAAAAACGCTAACCTGTTAATCCTGAAAGCACCTTTGAAACCCAGGATTAATTTTCTAAAGCTCCTACAGAAATGCAGGAGCTTTTTTCATTTTTAATAAAAAATAAATTTCACAAAAAAGCACTCAATCCTTTGGTAAAAAATTGCGGAACTTTAATGATGCAAAAAATTTCATTTCAACATTCAAATGGTATCGTTGAAGGTATTTACTTTTCAGCTAAAGCCGGATCACCATTAGTAATTATTATTAACGGTCATAATGGATTTCATAATTACGGAATGTTTCCGCACATACAAAAAAGTTTTGAAGAAAATGATATCTCAAGTTATAGTTTCAACTATAGCCATGGCGGGGTTAAGGGAGATGATGACTATTTTGAAGACCTTGAAAAGTATGAGAAAAATTGCATGCGCCTTGAGGTTGAAGATGTAATGTGTGTGTTACACAATTTGAAGTCAGATGAATTTAAAACCCATTCAAAAATATTTTTGCTGGCTCACAGCCTTGGTGGAGTTCCCGCAATATTTGCTGCTTCAAGGGCACACGATGAGTATATTAATATTGCGGGCATTATATTACTCAGCACGGTAAAGAACTTAAATTTCTGGCCTGAAGAAATGCTGAAGGAATGGAAACAAAACAAAGTATATTATAAAAAAAACAACCGCACAAAACAAATGTTGCCACAGGGTGAAGAATTTTTAAACGAAGTTTTAGCGAGTGATTCAAAATGGAATGTGGAACATGAAATTAAAAAACTTTCTCAGCCGATATTACTTATTCATGGAGAAAATGACGAGGCAATACCAGTTGAACACAGCCTTAGCAAATATAAATGGATAAAGAATAATGCAAAACCCTCTTTAAAAATTATTCCAGGGGCAACACATACATTTAATACAAAACATCCATTTGAAGAAACAACCCCTCAGCTTGAAGAAATGCTTGTTGAAGTGATTAACTTTATTAAGTCACTTTGAAAAATACTTTGAAAAAAGTATGGAGTCGTTTTTTCAAAAATGCAACAATGGAAAACCCTTTGTGTTAGGGAGAAAAACTAGTTTTGTTCTGCTACAGAAAGCTGATGGAAATAGCGGTTTAATATAATTCAAAATAAAACACGGCAATAATTGCCGGGTTTTTGATATTATTAAATTCCACTTCTTATTTCACTTAAGCATCTACCGATTTCTGAGCATCCCGATACTTTTTAATAATATCATGGGCTGTTTTTAAATCTGCTTGTTGGTCTGTTATTAATTGTCTTGTATCCGCAGGTATTTCAGCGTCTGAAGCAAGTGCTTCTTTATATGCTTTTTGCGCGGCATCTTCACCGAACTCGCATGACTCAAGCATTGATTGCCTGTCATTACCTGAGAAAGTGGCCTTTACATCCATCCACGCTCTGTGAATCTTACCGCTGCCTGATGTCCCTGTTGATGCCTCGCCTCCGAATTTCTGTACCTCGTTCGTCAATGCAGCTACATATTTTCTACTATCATTAGCCATCTTGTTAAAGGTAGCCTGTAAATCCACATCGAGGGATTTCGTGTCTTCCGCTGCATTTTCGTATCCTTTTGTCCTGTCGTTATTAATCTTTATAAGATCATTTAATGTTTCTGATAATTTCTCATGTGTGTTCATGATTAATATATTTTGTTTGTTGTTGCTTGAACTAAAACAATGCCATGAAACATCCACCGTATTGAAATGTATCTTCAATAGGTTTTATGAATTATTGGGGGAAATATTTCCACCGTTGTGGATATATTTTCTTAAATAATATCTTACGATTTATAATTGTACATTTATTGATAAAACTAAAAACATGATTGAAGTGATCACCGGATTACCAGCCCATGTAACCGGTTTCCGGGCCAGGGGGAGAGTTACCAGTGACGATTATCAAAGAATTATATACCCATTAGTGGATAGTGTTGCAAAAGCCTTTGGCAAAGTAAATTACCTGCTCGTTATAGAAACGCCTTTATTTAATTACTCCGCCGGAGCATGGATTGACGATGCGATGCTGGGTATTAAATATTTTACCAAATGGCGTAAGCTTGCAATAGTCACTGAGAAAGACGGGATAAAAAACTTTACAGATACTTTTGGAAAATTAATTCCAGGGGAAGCGCGGGGATTTAAAATGAAAGACCTGCCTTTGGCAAAAGAATGGGTTTCTATGATAGATTGAAAAAAATTTAAGATCAATAATCGATCAGGGATGCTTTTAACGCAGAATCTTTCTGAGCTGGTTTAAGCGAATAATTAAAATTATATAGAGCGTCTTCCCAATCGCCATAAGTAGCATTGGGCAAAACAATAATGCGATTGCCAAACTCATTTCCAAGAATTTTACATTCTTCATTCATGTTTCTAAATTTCTTTATCAAAAAAAATAAAATCGCCAAGGTTATCTTTAAACTCCCACCGAAAATCCGCCAACAAAACAACTAGTCCTGATCTTATTGTATTATCTCTTAATTTTAACCACGATTAACGAACAATTAACCCTAGATAATGGATTTTGTAGATTATTATAAAACACTTGGAATCGCTAAAACAGCCACTGAGGCTGAAATAAAAAAGGCTTACCGGAAACTCGCCAGGAAATATCACCCGGATGTAAATCCAAATGATAAGGACGGGCATAAAAAATTTCAGCAGATAAATGAGGCCAATGAAGTATTGAGTGATCCTGAAAAAAGGAAAAAATATGATCAATATGGCAAAGATTGGAAACATGCAGATCAGTATGAAAATGCAAGGAAACAACAGGGGCCTCGTGGTTTTGGGGGTGGAGGATTCGGAGGCCAGGACTTTGGACAATACACCTATTCGTCAGGAGACGATTCCGGTTTTTCCGATTTTTTTGAATCACTTTTTGGTGGTGCGAAAAGAACACGACAGCAGGCGAAATACCGTGGGCAGGATTATAATGCGGAGTTACATTTATCTTTAAATGACGCATACGCTACACACAAACAAACATTAACCATCAACGGAAAAAATGTCAGGATTACGATCCCTGCGGGTGTAGAAAACGGCCAGGTGATCAGATTAAAAAATTACGGAAGCCCGGGTGTGAATGGGGGACCAAATGGTGATTTATATATAACTTTTATTTTGAAAAACGACACTGATTTTAAACGGACTGGAAATGATCTTTATAAAGATGAAGACATTGACTTATACACTGCATTACTTGGTGGTGAAAAAACTATTGATACTTTAAATGGCAAAATAAAATTAAAAGTAAATCCCGAAACTCAAAATGGAACCAAAGTGAGGCTCAAGGGGAAAGGCTTTCCTGTATATAAAAAAGAAGGAGAATTTGGTGACCTTTACATAACCTGGAATATAAAGTTACCAACCAACTTAACAGAAAGACAAAAGGAACTGTTTACAGAACTTTCAAAATTATAAACGAAATTATTTTTGATTATGAAAACAGAAGATTTAATACCGGCAAAAGATTTTTGTTTGTACCACAATATTGAATATTCTTTTATAAGCTCTTTACAAAATTCCGGGTTGATAAATGTCACTTCAGTCAAACGATCTACCTTCATTCACATTGATGATATTAGAAAACTTGAGAAGTTTGTAAGATTGCATTACGAACTCGACATAAATCTTGAAGGCATTGAAACCATTAATCATCTGCTTGAAAAAATAGAAGATATGCAACAGGAGATTGTGAGGTTAAAGAATAAAATATAATTACCGGTTTATAAAAGGCCATTCCTTATTAATCCTCGCTTTAATAAAATAGACAACCAAGCCACAGCATATCACCATCATTCCTCCAAACATAAGCTTGCTGCCCGTGGAAATAAGTACAAATAACCACATCGCAACAGCTAATATAACAGGCACGGGAAATAACGGCATCTTATAAGGAAATTCAATATTATTTTTTTTTCTTCGCAACAATAATAAGCCAATTGCCTGCCCAATAAATTGTATCATAATGCGCATGGCAAGTATGGCGCTTATTACGTCACTCAACTTGAAAAGCATACTAAATATAAATGCGAGGCTGCCAAGAAATAAAAGAGAGATATGCGGGAAATGTTTGGTTGGATGAACTCTTGCGAATACCTTAAAAAATTCTCCATCTACCGCTGCCGCAAAAGGAATACGGCTGTAGCCCAATGTTGCCGAAAAAACTGATGCAAAAGCTACCCAAAGTATTAAACAGGTAACAACTGTTGCAGCCCCGTTGCCGGCAAGTTGTTGCATAAATTCACTAACCACAAACTCACTGTCTTTTGCCTGCCACCAGGGTATTACACTCACTACACTTATATTCATCAAAAGATATAATACCGCTATGCCGGCAATAGAAATAAACATGCTCCGGGGTATATTCCTTGACGGATTTTTTATTTCACTGCCTAGATGACAAACATTGTAATATCCCAAATAACTATATACTGACTTTACACTTGCATATCCTATTGCAGTGATAAAAGCATAGTCAATAGAAATTCCTGAATTGATATTTGTCACAGGGCTCAAAAAATTTCCATGAGCTATCCCTCCCCCTATTATCCAAACCATGGTGATAATAACACCGCTCCATAAGAACACACTTATTTTGCCAATGGTTTCAATTTTACGGTATAATAGTATTACTATAAGTACCACCACACTTCCGCTCACAATTTTTTCCGTGATGGAAGTAAGTGGCACGAGGTAAGAAAAATATTTTGAAAAGCCGATTGCCGCGGATGCAATTACCAGGGGCGCCTGTATCATCGTTTGCCAAACAAATAAAAAGCTCATCATTTTACCTGCGCTTTTTTTGCCATAAGCCTCCTTTAAAAAATTATATGATCCGCCTGCTCTTGGAAAGGCAGCTCCAAGTTCGCTCCATATCATAGCATCTACTACTGAGAGGAAAGCGCCTGCAAGCCATGCATATAAAAACCACGGGCCATTCATCATTCCAATTACCATAGGCATAGTGATGAAAGGTCCTATACCAACCATGTCAGTCATATTAATGGCTGTAGCCTGTGCAAGTCCTAGCCTTCTTTCTAAAACCGGTTGTTCCATTTAAAATATTAATAAAAAACAAAGATGTTGATTCGAAGTTTATTCCAGCAAAAAAATAATCGTGATTAATAAGATGAGAATCATTTATCATGTTTCAAACTATTTTCAAAGGAAAATAAATCAAACAATAAATTGCGAAATCGTAAATAACTTAGCATCCGTTTGTATAAATAAAATCGAAAAACGAATGACCAAACTTTCAGTTAATATAAATAAAATTGCTACACTAAGAAATTCGCGTGGAGGCAATAACCCAGATGTAATAAAGGCTGGCATTGACATACAGCATTTTGGCGCAGAAGGAATTACTGTACATCCCAGGCCCGATGAAAGACACATTCGCTATGCGGATGTATTTGAATTAAAAAAAATAATAACAACTGAATTCAATATTGAAGGCAACCCTAAAGAGAAAAAATTCGTCGACCTTGTACTTGCCAATAAACCAGAACAGGTTACATTAGTTCCGGATGCAGAAGGACAAATTACATCAGATCACGGATGGGATACTATAAAAAATAAAGAATATTTAGTTGAAATTATTTCCGTTTTTAAACAGGCCGGAATTCGTGTTTCAATTTTTGTGGATCCTGACACGGAAATGATTGAGGGTGCAAAAGCCACAGGTACTGACAGGATAGAATTATATACTGAAGGCTACGCCAAACAATTTGCAACAGGAGATAAAAAGGGCTCCATTGAGCCATACATTGCCGCGGCGAAAAAAGCTAATGATTTAGCCCTTGGCATTAATGCCGGCCATGATCTTGATCTTCATAATTTAAAATATTTTGCAGAAAACATTCCCGGCCTTCTTGAAGTTTCTATCGGCCATGCGTTAATTACAGATGCCCTGTATTTTGGTTTGGAAAACGCTGTGCAGTTGTATAAGAGACAGTTGATGTAATAAAATATACGATGTGCGATGTGCGATGTGCGATGTGCGATGTGCGATGTGCGATGTGCGATGTGCGATGTGCGATTTAAAAGAATTGGGCTAAACTACCTGTAAGCACATAAACGCCCTAAAAGATCCTTTTACCACTTTAGGGGACTGGGCTGGGGGTCTCACTTCAGTAATTCATTCAACTTGTTTTCCAACACTTCGCCGCGAAGATTCTTTGCAATGATCTTACCATCCGGATCTATAAGAAGATTTTGAGGAATGCTGCGTACCTGGAAAATTGCTGCCACCTCGTTGTTCCATCCTTTCAGGTCACTTACATGACTCCAGCTGAGGCCGTCCATTTGGATTGCGTTTAACCATGCTGGTTTAGCCTGATCAAGTGAAATGCCAAGCACTGTAAAATTCTTATCATGATATTTATTGTAGGCAGCAACAACATTCGGATTTTCCATTCGACAGGGCCTGCACCAGCTTGCCCAAAAATCAAGTAAAACATATTTACCTCTGAAAGAGGAAATTTTCACCGGCTTTCCTGCAGTGTCATTTTGAGAAAAATCCTGGATGACTGATCCTATGGGGTTTATTTTCGATTCCTGTATCTGCTGATTCGCATATTGACCTAGGCCGCCCGATTGTACAGGTGCTGGAAGCAATTTAAATAATTCTTCTGCTTTTGTCCCGTTCTGCGTCATTTGATACATACGAACAATTGCTAACGCCGCAACATAAGCGGTGTGATTTTTACGCACAAAGTCATCACTTACCTTCTCAACCTGGCTTTTTGCTTCTTTATCAAGACTTCCACCAGCTGCAATAACCTGGCCATAAGGTTTCATTAAATTACTATACTCACTATACAAAGCGTGCGATGGAGAACCAGTGATTACTAATTTGTCAATTGCATTTTTATCCCCGGTGATACTGATGTTACTATTATCTAAAAACAGGGGAATGAGTGGTGGCTGATCTCCAAAAATTAATCCCTTAAATCCCGGCTCAGTTAACTCACCTTTTACAATAAATTTTCCTCCCTCTATAACGGCCTGCTTTTCTGGCTGATTAGTTTGTTCATTAAGAAACGAGACAGTAGTGCCATCCGCAAAACCGGTAACATTGCCGGTAATAACAAAGCCTTTACTTTCCTGATCAGCAGTTTTCTTTTTTGACTGTGTAAAAGCAAAGCCAGGAATTAATAACAGTAAAATGAATAGTTGTTTCATCATAAATAAATTGAATGCAAACTTAAAAATTTTTCCAGTTATAACATACTATTCGTCTGCTGGACTCTGTAAAATTGAGTTAAGAAATTCTTTGGTATCAGTCTCTATATTGTATGAATTCTTAAGGATTTTAATATATGCTGTACCAATAATGGCTCCTGCCGCGTGCTTACAGGCCGATTGGAATGTATCATGATCCTTTATTCCAAATCCAATAAGTATTTCATTTTTAAGATTCATCTCTTTCAACCTTTTAAAATAATTTTCCTGGACATTAATGTCTTTATTGGACCCGGTAATAGAAGAAGAAGAAACTGCATAAATAAAACCGTTGCTTATTTCATCAATCTTCCTGATTCGATCTTCGCTTGTTTCAGGTGTAATGAGAAAAATAAAATCCAGTTTATGTTCTTCAAATATGTGCTTATATTCTCTTTCATATTCATATATGGGAAGATCGGGCAATATAATTCCATCAACTCCCGCAGCATTTGCATCTTCGCAAAATTTTTCAAAGCCATATTGAAGTACAGGATTAAGGTAGCCCATTAGTATAAATGGAATGTTTTCATTTCGAAACGCAGAAGCACTATTAAGTGTATGTAACTGGTCAAAAATTTTTTTAATGCTTATTCCATTTTGCAATGCTTCCATACTACTTTGCTGTATCACCGGGCCATCAGCTAAGGGATCACTGTAAGGAATTCCGATTTCAATAAGATCAGCACCATGCTTTTGCAAAGCATATAAAATTTCCTTTGTATCATCAAGCCGGGGAAATCCCGCTGTAAAATAAATGCTGAGAATGTTTTGTTGTTTTTGCTCAAATAGTTTGTTTATCCTGTTCATAATTCTCAATTGATGGTTAATTCCATTTTTACATTTGACCTTTTATATTCAGAGTTATCAAGTGCAACCTCTTTGAAACCATATTTTTTGTATAAGTGAATTGCAGGCTGCAATATTGTGTTCAAGTACAATATCAATTTTGTTGCATTTAACTTCCTCCCTACAACGATGCAGTGTTCCAACAATTTATTCCCAATATTTTTTCCACGGTGGCCTTCGTCAACAGCCATTTTTGACAACTCATACACTCCTTCTTCAATTTTTAATAAAGCAAAAGTGCCGACTACTTCTTTATTTATAGTTGCAAAAAAAATATGCCCACCTTTGTTAATAACCTGGCTTTTCGGATCTGAAAAATATTTATGATCAGCTTCCTCCGCTATAAAATATTTTTCGATCCACGCAAGATTCAGTTCTGCAAAATACATTGCAAGATCATCGCTGTAATCTATAATATCTACCTCCTGTTCCATATTCAACCACTAATGTATTTCATAAAAGTATCCATATCCTTGTCGCCCCTACCACTAAGATTTACAACCACGATATCATTTTTATCAAACTCGATTTTATTCAAGGCAAACAAGGCGTGAGCTGATTCCAAAGCCGGAATTATACCTTCAAGTTTAGCCAACTCAAACGAAGCATCAAGGGCTTCCTCATCTGTTGCACTCATAAACTCCGCCCGTTTACCAATGAACAAATTGGCATGCATAGGCCCTATCCCGGGATAATCAAGCCCGGCTGAAATGCTGTGTGGCTCCACAACCTGTCCATCTTCAGTTTGCATCACCAGGCTCTTGCTCCCATGCAAAATTCCCCGTGTACCCAATTGTGTTGTTGCAGCACTCATACCACTACCTATCCCTTTTCCGGCAGCTTCCACTGCAATTAATTTTACTGAAGCTTCGCTTAAAAAATGGTAGAAGGCACCTGCAGCATTACTGCCACCACCTACACAGGCTATAACATACGAGGGCAATTCATTTCCTGTAATTTCCTTTAACTGCTTTCTTATTTCATCACTTATTACACTTTGGAAAAGTGCTACCATATCAGGGTAAGGATGTGGCCCTACCACGCTTCCAATTAAATAATAAGTGTCAACAGGATTGTTGATCCAATCGCGGATTGCCTCGTTGGTTGCATCTTTGAGAGTTTTACTTCCGCTTGTTGCGGGAATTACCGTTGCTCCAAGCATTTTCATCCTGGCTACATTTGGCGCTTGTCGTTGTATATCTTTTTCGCCCATGTACACTATACATTCAAGGCCCTTTAGAGCGCATACAGTCGCGGTCGCAACTCCATGCTGACCAGCACCCGTTTCCGCAATGATCCTTTTTTTTCCGAGCTTTTCCGCCAATAATATCTGGCCGATTGTATTATTGATTTTGTGAGCTCCTGTATGACAAAGGTCTTCGCGTTTTAAAAATATTCGTGCCCCATACTTTTTACTCAATCTTTCTGCAAAGTACAATGGTGTCGGCCTTCCAACATAATCTTTAAGCAACGCCCGGAATTGTTTTTGAAAATTTTTCTCTTCAATTATTTTTAAGTAATTCTCTTTGAGATGCTGCACGTTATTGTACAACATTTCCGGAATATATGCTCCGCCAAATTCACCATAGTAACCACTTTCATTTACCTGCCACATGTTATAATGTTTTAATAATTATTGCCTGATTGTATCCACAAATTCTTTTACCAATTTCATATTCTTTATGCCTGGCTCCGTTTCAAATTTGCTGTTTATATCTAATCCGTAAAAGAAGGGATGTTTGAAATTTTTCAATGCGGGTGCATCATCTGGGCCGATACCCCCACTTAAGAAAAAATCTTTCCCAATGTTTGAATTTTCAATTAAGGTCCAGTCAAATTTTACACCTGTACCACCATAAATACCAATTGCGCCCTGATCAAATAAATAAAAATCGCAGGCCTCTTCATAGGGCTTTATCATCCAGTCAATATTGTTGAGTTGTTCATTGATCCGGAATGCCTTTATCACTTTTACATGGTTGCTAATGTGATTACAAAATGACGGAGTTTCATTTCCATGAAGCTGTACCACGTCAAGTTCGTATAATTCGATTTGGGTCATGATGTCACTTTCTGAGGCATTCACAAAAACGCCTGCTTTTTCTATACTGATTTGCAACGATGAAACATCCTTGCTTCGCAGTTTTGGCAACACATACCGCGGAGAACCGGGATAAAATATAAGACCTGCGTAGTCCACGGCCATCCCATTTAATTGTTTTAGCTGTTCAATTTGCGTTATCCCACACACTTTTATTTTCATGTTATTACTGTATTAACCTCACCCCTCCAAAAAAATCCTATTGACAACCCCTCTCCACGAATTGTGGCAATAAATATTAAGACCTAAGCTTGCCTGCAAAATCGCGAAAGGCTTTGGCTGGATCGTCTTCTTTCATAAATTTTTCGCCAATCAAAAATCCTTTATAGCCATGCTCTTTTAAAAGCTGTATTGTAGCAATATCATTAATTCCGCTTTCAGAAATCTTTACTTTATCCACGGGAATCAGCGCGCTCAAATTTATAGAGCGTTCAATACTTACTGTAAAAGTTCTGAGATCCCGGTTATTCACCCCTACCACGTCCACATCATCACAAATATGCTCCAGTTCCATTTCATCATGAATCTCAAGCAATACATTCAAACCGATATTTTTCGCAAAGGCCGAAAGTTTTTTTACTTCTTGTTTATTCAGGCAGGCGGCGATTAATAATATAACTTCTGCTCCATACGATTTTGATTCTATAAGTTGGTATTCATCGATAATAAAATCTTTTCTCAATAAGGGCACTTCATTTATCGTAGCCGCCAGGAGATCATTTAAGGATCCGCCAAAAAATTCTTCATCCGTAAGTATTGAAATCCCGCTTGCCCCATATGTTGCATAAGCAGTTGTTACTTCTTCAACCGTTGAATTATTATTTATAATGCCTTTCGATGGAGATCGCCTTTTGAATTCCGCTATAATTCCCGTTTTATCATCCCGCAACAAAAATTCCTTAAAGGATAATGTTTCATTTTTAAAAAACGGACCTGCTTCCAGTTCACTGATTGTTTTACAAGTTTTTCGTTGTGCGACTTCAATTCTCTTTTTTGCGATGATGGTGTCCAGTATATTCATTTTTGCATTGCCATTAAAGTTTTAAAAATACTATATGCTTTGCCGCTTTCCAGGCTGTCGACAGCCATATCGTAGCAACCTTCATATTCCTCGAAACTACCTATCGCATGTAATGCTAATGCAGCATTAGCTATCACAACAGCATTTTGAGCCCATGTTGCATCACCCTTTAATATTTTCAAAAATATTTTAGCGGCCTCCTCTGTTGTTGTGCCACCATAAATATCTTCCGGGCTTACTGATCGCTTACCCAAATATTCAGCGGTTAATATTTTTTCACCATCATTTGTAATCACTTTTGTATCACCTGTAAGAGAAATTTCATCATAACCATCAAGGCTGTGAAGTATAGTAAACCTACTTTGAGATTGCTGGAGGAGATAAGAATATATTCTTGCCATCTCCAGGTTATATACTCCTATCACCTGTACTTCCGGTATGGCAGGATTTACCATAGGTCCCAGCATATTAAAGAAAGTACGCACTCCCAGGCTTCTTCTAATTGGCCCAACAACTTTTAAGGCCGGGTGAAACAAAGGCGCATGCATAAAGCAAATATTTGCCTTTTCTATTTCATCAGTCAGTTTTTCATTATCGGCTGAAAATTTGTAGCCATGCGCTTCCATAACATTACTGGAGCCGCTAATAGAAGTTGCCCCGTAGTTGCCATGTTTGGCTACTTTAGTTCCCGTGCCGGCGACAATAAAACAACTGAGCGTAGAAATATTAAAAGTATTTTTTCCATCCCCACCAGTACCAACAATGTCCACAACCCTGTGCCCATTTAGCTTTACCGGCACACATAATTCCATTAAAGCATCCCGAAAGCCCATCAATTCCGGAATGGTAATACTTCGCATAAGGTACACCGTAACGAAGGAAGAAATTTCCGGATCAGAATAAACTCCCTTTGAAATATTAATCAGCACTTCTTTGGCAGTTGCCCTGTCAAGCGCTTTATGTTCAAATAAATATTGAAGAATTTTTTTCATGTTTTCTTTTTTTACCTCATCCAACTCCTTCTCCGGGCGATAGACATAGAGTAAGAGTTTATACCAGCCAGTTTCTCATTATTGTCTCCCCCAAAGGCGTTAACACACTTTCAGGATGAAACTGTACACCCTGCACATCATAAGTTTTATGGCGCAATGCCATTATATAACCGTTTGCATCTTCAGCGGTGATTTCTAGTTCCGTAGGGAAATTTTCTTTACTTACAATCCATGAATGATAGCGGCCAACTTCGAATTCCTGCGGAAGGTCTTTAAATACATCATTACCAGCTATCTCTCTTTGTTTTTTTATTTCTATTTTAGTAGCAACACCATGGTATACCGTACTTAAATTAATAAGTTTTCCTCCAAAGGTTTCCCCGATAGCCTGGTGCCCCAAACATACGCCGAGTATGGATTTCGAAGAAGCATATTCTTTCAGCATTGGCAGTAACAATCCAGATTCAGCCGGGAGGCCAGGACCTGGAGAAATTATTATTTTGTCATATTCTTTTATTTTTTCCAGGGCTATCTTATCGTTACGAAAAACATCCACCTTCTCATGAGTTATCTTTTCTACCACATGCACCAGGTTGTAGGTGAAAGAATCATAGTTATCAAAAATCAAAATTTTCATTCTTGTATTTTTTCTGCTGATTTAATTGCTGTTGTCAGCGCATTTAGTTTATTGGTTACTTCCTGCAATTCGCTTGCGGGGTCAGATGCTGCCACAATACCCGCGCCTGCCCTGTAAATAAGGTTGTTTCCTTTGCTTAAAAAAGTCCTGATCATGATTGCGTGATTGATATTTCCATTAAATCCTACAAAACCAATGCAACCGCCATAAAAGCTTCTCGCATCTTTCTCGACATTATTTATAATTTGCATTGCCTTGAATTTTGGCGCGCCGCTGAGTGTGCCTGCAGGAAACGTTACACCCAATAATTTAAAAGGGTTCGTATTTTTTCCCACTTTCCCTTTTACCTCGCTCACCAGGTGAATTACATGCGAAAAATATTGTATCTCGCTAAAGCGTGTCACCACAACATCACTGCACATACGGCTAAGATCATTGCGTGCCAGGTCAACAAGCATAGTATGTTCCGCTGTTTCTTTGATGTCTTTCGAAAGTTTTTCTGCAAGTTCTTCATCAGTAACATCATTACCGGTTCTTTTAAATGTACCTGCAATAGGGTGCATTATAGCCGTATTATTCTTCACGATGAGCTGCGCTTCAGGACTGCTTCCAAACAAGCGGTAATCGCCGTAGTCAAAATAGAAAAGATAAGGACTTGGATTAATATTTCTCAGCGCCCGGTAAACATTAAATTCGTCGCCGGCAAATTTCTGTTTGAATTTACGGCTCAGTACCACCTGGAAAACATCTCCCCTGGCACAGGCTGCAATTCCCTTTTTTACATTTTCCATATATTGTTCACCTGTCAAAGATGAAGTTTCAATTTCTTCTACGGAAAAAGGATATGTAGGTACATCTTTACTTTTTATAAGACTTTCAACAATTTCTATTTCACTCTCAATTCCATTCAGACGGTTTTCGCAAATGAATAATTCATCTTTAAAATGATTGATAACTATAACATATTGGTATAGCCGGTAGCGTACCAATGGAATTTCTGCAACTCCGTTATTTTCTCCTGATTTTTTTCCAGAATTGTTGAATTTAATCGTTTCATAAAACTGGACGGCATCATACGTCGTGTATCCAAACAGGCCCTGGGCCATATTTACAGGAACCGATGCGGGATGGGCTATATTGAAGTTTTGCATAAACTTCCAAATCTCATCTCCTATATCAGATGCATCACTGATACTAATTTTTTTCGCTGCTTCCGCAGGCAGTTTGTATTCTATCTCGTTAGTATTCCTGATTTCAATACCTGCAATGGCATTGATACCTATAAACGAGTAGCTGTTGTCACTCACGTGAAAATCAGTACTTTCCAGTAATACGGTATCGCGAAACCTGTCGCGTAGCCTGAGGTAGATACCAACAGGTGTAAATACATCTGCGAGCAATTTTTTGTACGAGGTTGATAGTTCTATTTTCTTCATAACATAAAAAAACCCCGGCGAAGTGCCAGGGCGTTATATTTATTTTAATTACACAAATAAAAGCAATGCGGCACAATCAGTTGATCGTGTGCCACCAGCTATTGTATGTGTTGTTAATTTTCATTACTGGTTGCAAAGATGTATTGAAATATTTTAATTGTCAAATTATTTTTATTTTTTTGTTAAAGGCTATTCGCAGCGCTTTCAAAAGAAGAGTCGATGCAACTATGGCATAGAATTTTCAATCTACTCACTAAATTATTCTTTTGAAACAAATTTTCCTTTTTATTTTATTATCCGCTACGTTTTTTGCAAAGGCCCAAAATATTGAGGGTATATATGTAAACTTATATACTGACAGCCTGAAAAAAGGAACCTACAATTATATTAATATTGATGGTAAATTATCTAATGGGCGTTACCTTCCGCTTGATTCTTCAGATATTATATTTTCATCCAGTGATGGCAAATTTTCGGGTAACAATCTCTGGATAGATCCTAATTTCACCAAAGAAAAAGTTACAATTAAAGCAATATTAAGATCCAACAAAGAATTGCAAAAAGAATTCACCATATATATCAAGAAAAAACCCAATGACGAGAAACTGAAAACTATGGATGAATTGATGAAGGACATAAACAACAAGTCTTCACGCAAAAAGAAAAGCTAAACCTGGAAGCACAAATAAATGCCCCGCCGGTGTATAATCAGCAGGGCCTTTTTTAACCTGACTGGCCACATGAGTAGCCTCACCTTTACATCTATTCTATTTCTATAAATTTTTTATTCAAACTTCTTTGCATCTGCCAAAAACTTCGCAAGGCCAATATCCGTGAGAGGATGTTTGGTTAAACCCAGGATAGATTCCAGGGGACAAGTGCAAATATTTGCTCCTGCTTCAGCGCATTTTATTATATGAAGCGAGTTGCGTATTGAAGCAGCCAGGATCTCTGTTTCATAACCCTGTACATCGAAGATATGTGCGATCTGTGCTATTAATTCCAAACCATCCCAGCCAATGTCATCAATACGGCCTATAAAAGGTGAGACATAAGCAGCACCTGCTTTTGCGGCAAGCATTGCCTGCCCCGCATTAAAAATCAACGTACAATTTGTACGGATACCATTGTCAGTAAACCATTTTATTGCCTTAACCCCCTCTGGAATCATCGGCACTTTTACCACAATGTTTTTGTGTATGGCGGCAAGTTTTTTCCCTTCTTCTATCATAGTTTTAAATTCGGTTGTAACCACCTCTGCGCTTACGTCCCCGTCAACCATCTCACAGATTGTTTTATAATGATTGTTTACTGCTTCTGAGCCTTTGATTCCTTCCTTTGCCATTAATGAGGGGTTGGTTGTTACCCCATCAAGAATACCTAAATCATTTGCTTCTCTTATCTGGTCAAGATTCGCTGTATCAATAAAAAATTTCATAATTAATTATCTTTTAAATTGTGATTTGATACCACAAAGATATTCGATTATAGCTGAATGAAATGATGATGTATGAATTAGAATTCTTGAAATTGGGAATTAAATCAGGGAGAATACAAAGCAAAAAAAACCGGCAAGTTACTTACATCGCACCGCTCAACCACATACCCTTGCTATCTTCCGATCCTGGGGGAGTTCTGCAGGAGCTGGTCGTATAAGACTTGCCGGCTGCAAATATAGGAAAATGAAGCTAAATGAATTTTGGATTAATAAATATTTCAAGTTTGCCGACCGCTAAATCAAAAGCTCAACCCCGGTTTATCCGTTCGTGAGTCAAAAGTCGCAACGCTAATCAATTCATCGGAACGGCCGACAAAAGATTTATAGTAGACGAGAATAGTATAAATATTTTCAGTTTCAAAATAATTTCCATCAAGCTCAAAATGAATAGAAGGATTAGTTTTATCCACCGCTACATAAGTGTAATCATAGTATCCCTGTTTTAAGAAAATATGCGTTTCGTATACTCCCTTTGCAGGATTGAATATCATCTTAAGACTATCGTCGAAATTGTAATTAGTTAACTGTCCGAACAGGTAGATGTTTGTGTTGGGATAAACCACTCCGTTGGGAGGTACAAATGTAAAATGGACGGTAGCATAATCAGCTTCCCAAAACGGGTTTAAGCCGCGAATAGCTTCAACTGAATACATACCATTGAAATCGCGGTAATAAACATATCGTTGTCCTTCCCTTGGGCCATCAGGCTTTACATAGATATCGGTTGAATTCTTTTTGTAATCAGCAGTCAACACCCTGTCGCTTTGCAAATGAAAATCTCTTAGGTCCAGCCATCTCCACTCTTTACCTCCCGGAAAAACGGCTTTGTCTGCTGAATTATAATCAAGAGTAGTGCCCCGGATAAACGTAGGAACAATATTTTTCAGCGCATTATCCCACCTGTTATTTTGAAGAACTACGACCTTAACTTGTTGTGCCGCATTAAAGGATTCAAGTCCTTTTATATCCACCGCAAATTGTATTCTCTGATGTGTTCGAAAATACTCCGGGGCAAATGGTTGAGCTACTTTCGCAACTATCGATGCCTTATTGTCAACGACCATCAATCTCTTTGTAAACGCAAGCTTTGAGGTATCCCCGTTTAAAAAAACCTTTAGGATGTAATTCCCTGATTTTGTAGGATAACTACTTCTGTCAGGTATTACTGCCTGGTAATGTGTATACCGGGTATATGCGATAGACGAAAGCCGGTAATTGGTAATACGTAATTGTGTGAAGCCTTTCAGAAAATCAAACTGGCTAAGATTAACAGGTGTCCAGTCGTAATTGCAAAGCTGGTATGTGTAGTAATAATATTTTACATCAGCATCCATATCATCGAAATGGAGCTCGACCTGGTCGCCGCTCGCCAAATTGATAACGGGTATGCCTAGCTGGTTTCCATGGGTGTAAAGCTTCGCGGTTCTGATATTATTTACATAAATACTATCAGGAGCCTGCGGGTAACATAATTTAGAAAATAAAAGAAAACAAACAACCTGGACGTAAATGGCAACGTAAATTTTTGATGAATTCATTTAAATGTTTTAAAAAAAATTAGTTTTACAAGATACCAAATATAGTAGTTTGAATGTTTCCTCTTTTATAGCGAAGCGAATTGCCTTCAACCGGCAAAAGACTTTTTCACGTTTCATAATAGGACTGGCAATTACAGCTACCATGATAAGTGTAGCGGTTATGATAGTTGCATTGAGCTTTGTTAATGGTTTCCAAAATGTAATAAGCGATAAGGTTTTCAGCTTTTGGGGACATATCCGCGTTCAGCAAAATGTAATGGCTCAGGCAAACATAGCCGAGGAATCTCCTATCGACAGAAACGACACCCTTGAGGCTTTTCTGCATACAATACCGGATATAAAAAGCGTAGAGCGGTATGCTACAAAGTCTGCAATCATCAGGTTCAAAGATGATATTGAAAGTGTTCTGATGAAAGGAATTGACAGTAGCTTTGATTTTGGCCGTATTAATTCTTTCCTGGTAAAAGGTAACTGGATCTCATTTACTGACAGTGGCTACAGTAAAGACATTGACATTTCACAATACACGGCCAACCAACTTGAGGCGAATGTAAATGATAGTGTAATTATACTTTTTATACAAAGTGACGGCAGCCAGCGGGCACGCAAATTAAAAATTGCAGGCATTTTTAAAACAGGTATAGATGAATATGATCATAATTTTTGCCTTGGTGATATAAAACTAATTCAGCGGCTGAATGACTGGGCACCCGATGAGATCGGTGGGTATGAAATATTTCTAAAAGATTATAAAAAAACGGATTCAGTAAATAATTTTCTTTTTGAGTCCGATGCGCTGCCGGGACGATGGTATAGTAAAACCATCCAGGAAATTTATCCCAATATATTTGACTGGCTCAACCTGCAGGGAAGAATTAAAAGTATCCTCCTCGCCATAATGATGGTGGTTGCTGTCGTAAATCTTATTACCTGCCTCATAATTCTTGTACTGGAACGTACAAGAATGACCGGGATACTAAAAGCCCTGGGAGCAAAAAATTTTACCATCCAAAAAATTTTCATTTACAATACTTCCATCATTGCTGTAACAGGTATTATTGCAGGTACATTGCTTGGATTAGGCATATGCTTTCTCCAGGAAAAAACGGGATTTATTAAACTGGATGAAGAAGCCTATTTTATGGATATGGCTCATGCCGATGTTGTGTGGTGGCAGGTGGTTGCTATTGATGCAGCAACACTTGCCGTTTGTTTTTTAATGCTGATTATTCCTTCGCTATTAATTAGAAAAATACAACCCGTGAGGGCGATTGAGTTTAGGTGAACTAAGTAAAACACAACCCGGCCCCACGTGGGTAAAAGTATCTGCTACTGCCCTTTCCGTTCGTAAAAGAACGGCAATCGTTCCTTTATCGCAAAAGAAAATCTAACCACTTTCCTCATAAGAGATTATGTGAGAAATGACAGAAAGACCTGTTCTAATTTGCCTCACCCAAACGATAGGGACAAGGGGCTTTTTACATGCGACAAAATAATTCCTGTTGCTACCGCGGCGTTTAGAGATTCAGCATTTCCGTAGCGGGGTATCGTGATTTGTATTGTAGAAATGTCTTGTAGTTCTCTGCTGACACCTTTTGATTCGTTGCCGATTAAAATAAATGCTTCTTTTAAATCTTTAATTTCTGAAATCGGTATACCTGACAACGTAGCGGCATATACGCTTATGTTGCTGTGTGAGCCGGCAAACACAAAAAGATCCGTATAGAACAAATTCACTCTTGCAATACTTCCCATGGTTGATTGCACTACTTTAGGATTATAACAATCGACACAGTTTTCACTGCAAATAATGTTCTCAATTCCAAACCAATCGGCAATGCGAATAATAGTACCAAGGTTCCCAGGGTCGCTGATATCATCAAGCATCAACGTAATTTTTTTATCAAGTTCGGCATTTCTATCAGCATCACTTTTATTGAAGACAGCTACTACTTTGTTAGGTGTTTTTAGTAAGGATATCCTCCTTAATGGATCGGCATCTGCTTCATATAGGTCTGCCTGGATATTTTTCAACAACTCGCTGTTATCTTGAAACCATTCCTTTTCGGCACAAATAATATTACAAATAAGTTTATCAGAAGATAAAAGCTCAGCAACCACCTTGGGCCCTTCTGCTATAAAAACATCCTGTTCATCCCTTAATTTTTTATGGCTTAAACTTTGAATATATTTGATGATCTTTTTGCTCAACATGGTACAATATTATGAATGGAATTTCTGGTAAACAATATGCTTCTTTTTATATTTTAATTATTGTGTTGCTGTTTTTATCAGGTTGCGCGACCACGACTAAATATTCAGGATTTACAACCGTACGAAAATATCAAAAAAATGTACCCTTTGTTTATAAAAACAATATAAGCCTCAATGCAAATGATCTAACGAAAGACGAGGGGGCAATCGTTAAATCAAGGCTTAATACACAATTGGATGATAGTGCAAGAGTGAAAATAAAAGATGTTGCTTTTATATTTCATTACATAACCAGACCTCCCCTATTCGATACTACTGCAATACAACAATCAACGCAGAATATGCGCACTTCAATGATGAACATTGGATATTATAACCCGCAAGTACAGTACACTTTCGATACAGTGGTTCATAAAGGTGGCGATCAGAAAAGGATAATTATCAATTATGACATTGTTGCAGGCAAAAGAACGCTTATAGATACCTTGGCATACTTGTTTTCAGAACCTGAATTACAGGACATTGCTGCCTCAAGCAAAAAAGGATCACTATTACAGGAAAATAAACCTGTAACGAAGGGAGCGATACAGGACGAATCTAACAGGCTCGTGACACTTTTTCGCGACAATGGATATTATAAATTTACTGCTGATGAAATTCGGGTGACAGGAGATACTTCTATTGAAGCACTTACTACTCTGTCAGAAGATCCGTTTGAACAACTGAGGTTACTGGCCGAAGCAGCCGAAAAAGCGGATAAGCCAACAATAAGATTGGGATTTCAGTTAAATAACTCTCCCGACACCACGAAGCTGGAAAAATATTTCGTTAATAATATTTATGTATTACCCGATTATAAACCAGCTGACAATTATGATGACAGTACATTGAAGGAACACATATCAAAAAATTATATCACCAGGTATCATGAAAAACGTTTTAAATTTTATTTGCCCTCAAATAACCTGTTCATGAAAAAAGGCGAAGTGTTTCGCCAGCGTGATTATTACAAAACGATTAACAATTTTTACAAGCTTGGTGTATGGGAAAGCCCTACAATTGACATCATAGAGAAAAAAGATACAAACATCATCGATATAGTAATTAAGCTGATTCCTGTAAAAAAATATGCATTTGAGGGAAATATAGAATTAAGTTATTCAGCTAACAGCACCACAAGCAATATCACTGCCGCGAATTCAGGAAACCTTCTTGGCATAGCGGGAAATTTAAGTATTGTTAATAAGAATGTGGCCAAAGAAGCTATAAGGATGACAAATTCTGTAAGAGTAGGTGTTGAATTCAATACATCTAAACGTAACAGCAGCGGCACTTTCATTAATTCCAATGAAATCAGTTACACCAACAATCTTCTATTTTCTCAATTCATTTTTCCATTTAGTGTTTATAATAAAAAGGATTTAATTACCAAACAGTCTTTTATTAATACTAATTTCTCCCTGGTAAACAGGATCGATTTTTTTAACCAACAGATATTTAACCTTGCATATGGCTTTAATTTTACCAACAACGAAAACCATATCTGGAGCCTGCGGCTTTTTAATTTCGATTATCACCGTTTATACAACAGGTCGGATAGTTTCAACAGTACATTATTAAAGTATCCTTTTTTAAGATATTCTTTTAATACCGCTCTTGTAATGGGAGCTGGGGTGAGCTATAAAAGTGCTCATGTTAGTCCCAAAAATCCTAAAATTATACGTACCATAAACGCTAATCTCGAAGAATCCGGCCTGCCCTATGGATTTTTAAAAACAAAGAATGGTAATAGTCAAAACGGAAATTTCTTTGATAAATATCTGAAGGAATTTGTTAAAGGTGATATAGAATTTACATATACTATCAATCATCCCAAGTCCGCTATTGTATTCCGTGCGTTTGCAGGTGTCGGTATTCCTATTTCCAAAAATGACACCACTCTTCCATTCTTCAAGCAATATTTCGGAGGCGGACCTAACAGTATGCGAGGATGGCCTGTAAGGGGTATCGGAGTTGGTGGGCAGGCGTTGGCTCCATATGTAAATAATGCACTTTTCAACGATCGAACGGGCGATATTCAATTGGAAGGAAACACGGAATATCGCTTTAATGTTGCGCCTCTTTTTTCTAATGCCATCCTGTTTAAGATGGCCCTCTTTGCAGATGTTGGTAATATTTGGAATTTTAAAAACACCAAGCGGGATGGAAGTACCGATACGACGCAATTCAAATTTAAAAACTTATATAAGCAACTGGGTGTTTCATCTGGTGTGGGTTTTCGTTTTGACTTTAGTTATTTCCTGATAAGATTTGATGTTGGTTTGCGTTTTAAGCGGCCGGATGTTATACAAAATAACGGCTGGCAAATACCTGATGTTACCCTTTCACACCTTTTTGGAACCGGAACTGAAAACCGGCAATGGCGGTACGAAAATTTTAATGCAACTATAGGTATCGACTACCCTTTTTAAAACTTAATATTCTAAAATAATTTTTCATCAAATGATTTTTACCTCATTTAAATTGTAAAAATTATTTTAAAATTGCTTTATTAAAAAGAAAAATTGTTTTTTAGACAATTAATTCATTATTAATTTTGAAATATCAATTCAAGGTGATACTTTTATGCAACGATTTTGATATCTAGTTAAACTCCTTTTGCATTCCCCTTTCTATTATCGCATACAAATTTTAATTCCGTTAACTCCTAAATTTTTGTAAAAAATGAAAATTCATTTTTTATATAAAATGCAGTTAGGTGTTTTGTCGGACTTAAATGCTCATAATTTTACCTGATATTGAAAAACCAATTAAGGTGCTGACAACAGCACCTTTTCCAATTTTGTCATTCCCTTCTTAGTATTATGACTCGTTTTCTTACAATCGGTTTTATTTTATTTTTCAGAGTACCTCTCTTTAACCATTAATACTGATTTTTCTACAATAAAGTACTTGGAATCAGCGTAAAACTGACCAAGAACGATTTCGAAGACGTCTCCCGCTTGTAGTCCTTCAAGTTGCTACTGTAACAGGGGCGAAATAGCAATTAAACCATGGAGGTATTTTCCGGGGTATTATCCAGTGTATTTTCAAGGATCTCTCCTTCACTATTTTTCATATAAAGCGCATAGATACGATCCTATCTTTTTTCAATATAGATCATCAGTTTATTTGTATTCCACTTATAAATGTTTTATTTATTTCAATATTTCCATAGACAGTTTTCACGTTTGCCCTACCGTCTTTAAAGCTTACTGTTTCAAAACCATTTTCTGTTGAAAGAAAGCTGTTAAAATCGCCCACTTTTGAATCTATAAATAAAGTTTTATCAACCGCATCATAACGCACACCCGTAAGCGCCTGCAAATAACCATAGCTCGACAAAGCACGTGCATACCAATGCCCGCACTCATATTCATTGAACGGATTTCTTACGCGGCCATCATAGCGGTTACGCGATGCACGAAGAATTTCAAGCCCCTCTTTTACATGGACCATCAGCATTAGATGTGATGCAACCTGATGTTCAATCCCCGTCCATACTTCGTCACCGTAAACAAAAGGCAGCGAAAGCTTTCCTCCTTTTGGCCACGTGCATAATAGTAATCCACCTTCATCTCCCAATGCAAAAGAAGGGCGCTGCGGATTAGCATGTTCACTTAAATTTTCTTTTAGGTTGTATTTATGAATTGCCAATAAATGACTTTTTATTTTTGCGGCATCAATTGAATCATCAAGTCCGCACATTCTGCCAATCCATGCTCCCAGCACCCCATCAGACAGGCAACCCATTCCATATTGATATTTGGGGCCTTCTTTTTCAAGCAAATCTTTTGCTTCTGTTGAGTACTCACCACCGAAAGATTGTTCCGTCGCCGGGTTCTTTGCGTTAAGTCCATCCACTTTTATTTTTTGAATAAAATATTCCCCATCGTACAAATCCGTTTCAATCATTTGTTTTCCGCTGGCCGACAATTGTTGGTATTTTGAAACATCTTCATTCAAAAATTTTCCCATTGCGATCATCGCATTAAGCGCCCCAATATAAAAACTTGTATGCATACCATCCGGTCCCCAAAATTCTATATCGTAAGTATTATGATGCGGTTCTTCAATTACTCCCTTATGCCGCGGATCCCACGTATTGATACAAAAATCCATACTTGCCTTCACCATCGGGTACATTTTCTTCAGCCATTCATTGTTACCGTAGATGCGCCAATCGCGATATACCTTCATCATTCCACCCAATTGCCCGTCTGCAGCGGAATGAAATTCATGCGTGTTGGCTTGTATCGGCAGGTTAGCCCGGAAATTCTGATGCCCGGCCATATTCTGATTTTCACAAAATTCCGTGTGACGTAAGCTTTTTTCCAGTGCAGGAAATAGATGTGGAATCGCCTGCGCATAGTTCCATACGTGCGTACAGGAACCATGGCAACAACCAAAATCATCACCACATCCTTCAAAATTCCATAGGCGGCCATCGTATTGGCGCATAACCGTTGGCGATTTTAAGATAGTGAGATTGGCAGCTACTGCTTCAACGACTTCCGGAGGTAATGTGCTGGCATAAAAAGCATCTGTAAAAAGCATCGAATTCTTTTTCAGATCGGTATACTTTTCTTTCCAGTAAAGGGCTACTTCCTCTACACTATTAAACCTGCTGCTATACCAGGGTTTATAGGTTGCTCCGTTAAAATCCTTATCGTATTTATCAAGCAAAATATCCGATGGTAAATTACAGCAGCCTGATGCCGGATCGCAATTTTCTTTTCTTTCACCCATCTTTCCATAAGTCAATTCAGACTCCGGTGAATACCATGCCATCATTACACGAATTGTTTTTTCTTTACCAGGCGCAATAGTAAGGGGGACATATAGAGACGCACCTGGCGCATCGTTATCAACAGGTGCTATTGCTTTTGCTTCACCATTTTTTACCGTATTCCATGCCATGGTAATGGGATCCCACCATCCGCCACGAAACCAACAGTGGTCAATAATGGTAGTGTTATCATCTGTAAAAATTGCAAAGTCTGTTTTGTAAGGCTTTTCACTTGTTCCTTCTTCCGATAATACAAACCCGTTTGGAAAAGATCTTATCAAATTTTTTCCTTTCTCTATTTTCAAAAATTTTTTTGAATTAAAAGAAAAAACTGCTTCTACGGGGCTGTTTCCGATGTTAGTGAATTTATACTCCATCGCACCGGCGGGCAGGCTTGAATTATCATCGTCCGTTGGTATGAAAGGGCTCCAGCCTGTTACTTGTACTTTTAATTGTAAATCATCATCGCTTACGTTGAGATAAGCAAATGGAAATTTTGCATTAAAGGAAGCTTTACGAAAATGCGGCAATCCTGTAGTCGAACCTCCCAGCCCATTTCCAGCATCTCTCTGGCCAAATTTTTTCCAATCCGGTACAGGACCCTCCAGCAATTTAGCACCATTTTTTTTCCTTTAAGAGATATAGCGGCAAAGATGCCCGGTTCATTAAAGATTTCTGGCTTATTACGCACCGAGACATGAGAGATGGAGCCGGTGCCTTCCATACAAAACATACCTGCTCCCATTCCACCAACAGGAAAGGCTATTCGATTTAAATGTTCATTCTTATATGTCGTATTATAAGACCTGTCTTTTTGCCGCGAGGCGGATTTTTTGTTTTCATCGCCATGTTTTTGTCCATCCGTACTATTTGCAAAACCCGCTACAGGAAGGATGGTGGCGCTAAGGCCACTGATACCTATATTCTTAATAAAAGCCCGGCGGCCTGAATCTTTTCTCATACAAAAGCAAGTTTAAATGAATATTAATTAATCAATTTTACAGGTAATACTTTTTCAAAGTAACAAGTTTTAACCAGGAAGGCAACCCGTGCATAACTGGTATTTAAATTAGATTTTAATAAACTTAATACAAAAAATTACATTACTGTTTGTGTTACTTTGATTCTTAACTTCATTCACTCAGCGTGGCTGATTAAACACTTGTAATATGACCAAAGTAAAACTTATTTCCATCTGTACAATGCTGTGCTTTTCATTTATCACAAAGGCTGGTCCTCCTGAAATTTTATTTATCCGCAGCATGGACACCGTGGGTTTGTACGATAAATTTGAAGCTGGTTTTAATATGAAAGCTGAATTTGTAAACCCTTTTAATCCTGACGAAATTGACATCAATGCCATATTCATCGCACCTTCAGGAAAACAATGGAGCATCAATGGCTTTTATGATTACTCTTTTGGAACAGTTTGGAAAATACGTTTTTCTCCCAACGAGGAAGGGCTCTGGAAATATAATATCAATGTAACTGATAAAAACGGGAAGACATCTATCAATCCCAGGTATTTCCAGGTATCAAAGTCTGCATACAACGGACCATTGCGTATAGCTTCCAATCACCGGTATCTTGAGCATGCTGATGGCACTGGGTTTTATGGTGTTGGGTTTTGGTATAACGATGGCTATGCGGGGTTCAACAGCGGAAGGGTGGAAGCCGCGGAACTCGACAATTTAAAAAAACTTGGTGTAAATTTTATCAGCACTTATATCACTCCGCTGGAAACTATAGCCAGTGGTGTAGGCAGGTACGATCAGAATATCAGCGGAAGAATAGATGAACTGCTGAAAATGTGCGAGGAACGCAACATGCAGCTTAGCCTCAATTTATGGTTTCATGCATTTTTATCTGAAACTGTATGGGGTGGTGGCAACGTACGCTGGTACACCAATCCTTACCAGCAAATAACAGCGGCCAAAGATTTCTACAGGAGTAAGGAAGCATGGGATTACCAGGAAAAATTGTACCGGTATTTTATAGCGAGATATGCTTACAGCCGGTCGTTGGCCACATGGTTTATAGTAGATGAGGTGAATGGTACTGAAGGTTGGGCCTCGGGCGATAGCGCCATGGCATTTAACTGGGCTAAAAAAGTACATGAATATTTCAAAAAGAATGACCCATACCAACACCTTACCACGGGCACAAGGAGTGGAGGAGTTAAAGAGTACTGGCATGAAGGCTACCAGACTTTTGATATGGCAGCAAGGGAAATTTATGAAGCGCAGGGCTTCCCGATGAACCGGACCGGTACAATGGATACGATAACTGACCAGCCGCTTGCCCAGAGCTATAAAACGTATGGCGGAGAAATCGACAAGCTCTGGGATAGCTATAACAAGCCTGCGATAATCGGTGAGTCAGGCTGGGATCACACTTTTTATGAACCGGGGATGCCGGGTTACCTTGCCTTATACCACAATGCATTGTGGGCCTGCCTTGGTTCCGGCGCAGCTATGTCACCGTTTTGGTGGGCTTACTCCGGCCTCTTAAATGATAATATGGTTACTTCACAATTGACAGGCTTTCGAAACTTTACGGATCAAATTCAATTTGCAAAACTTACCAATCTTTCCAAAGCAAACATAACCGTATCCAAAGGCGATGGCTTCGCGATAAAAAGTAATGAAATGATTTTTGGGTGGGTTGGCAATCCCGCAACGGATGTTGCCGGAAAAACTGTAACAATAAATGGAGTGAACGCAGGAAAGTATTCGCTTAAATTATACCATACATGGCGTGGTCAGTTTCTTGACACCACACAAGTTACCAGTACAAATGGCTCAATTTCATTTACAATTCCCTTATTGCACATGGACTCGCATGGAAATTATATCGGGCAGGATGTGGCATTTATTATAGAGGTGGCTGGGAATAAAACGAAAATATCGGAAGGAAAGTGAATGAGATTTTGAATATTTTACTTTCAGAAAAATTATGATTTAATATAAACTTCCCATTTCTCGATATACAGTTAAGCGAAATTAGAACCCTGTTAAACTCCTTATCCAGGAAATTATTGGTGGAATAAAAAAGATGGAAGGCAACGTGATAAGAACAAATGTTGTATAGAGTTTATAAAATTTCAAAAGTGTTTTGTGTTTTCCAATTCCAAGGGTTGTCCTGGGCTTAAAGATGGAAACACACATAATAAATATGGCAATAGAAAATGTTTGAATTGGAATTTTATTAACCTTTCTTACTTCACTGATGTTATCAGGCTTGTAGTCAGTTGTATATTTTAAAAGCAACTCAATTGATTTTGTTTCATTCTCTTTATTGACCCCCGATTTAATAATCTGAGTTATGTCGTTTTTGTAGATTGTTTTGAAGTCTGGTAATTCCGTTGTTATCATATATGGTGATGAAAATGATGCGCAAAGAAAACTTATCACAATAAATACAAAAGCAAATTCGCTCCATATTTGTTTTGCTTTATTTGGCTGATGTTTTTCAAGCCAAGTTTCGATTTTGTATTTTATCTCCTCTCTACAATCTGGATCAAAACATTCCACTTTATAGGTTATTTCACCATCAAATCGCCTTTTAACATTTAAAGAAAACTTATTATCGTATCTACTTTGAATTTCTAATTGGAGTTCTCTTGGTTTAAAGTCCTTTATTTTGGAATCCCTCAAAATGCCATTAACGGAAGAATCAATTAATCTTTTTTCATCGCTTAATATGAGTACAACCCGCCTACTTTCTTTGTCCGCATAATATTTTTTGTTTTCAGCAATTGAAGTCTCTAAATCCTTGTATCGACCTTTTTGAAGATCAATTCTTGCACATTCCTCAATTTCTAAAGTTGCTGATTCTTTAATTTTGATGTAAATAAATTCAAAGATTTCGTTTAATTCCTCCAGCTCACTA
>JBKJRY010000124.1:0-12707 GCA_046593045.1 Chitinophagaceae bacterium
GATTTAGCTATAGCCCAGGTGAGATGGCTACCAGGAAAATCATTTTTTATTTGTCTTGCAATGGTTGTTGCATACAGGCAATCGCCGTTGGAGAATAATTGAACGAGTAGTATTTTCTTTCTTTCGTGCATTTAATTATTCATCATAATTTTTGCAAGTTCATGAAAGGATATTTCAGGCTTCCAACCTAATGAAAATATTAATGAAGGATCGGATAGCAGCATTTTATACTCAGCTTTGAAATTCTTTTTTTGTATAATGTAGTCTTCCCATTTCTTATCTATTAAAGCAAAGCATTCTATCAACCAATCTTTAATTGAATACCCTTTTCCTGAAGAAATATTTGCCTCAAACACATTTTCCTGGTTTACCAGGGTCCAAATTCCTTTAACAATATCCCCTGCATAAGCATATTCCTTTACTACCTCAACATCACCAATTTCTAATTTTTCACTGCTGCCTTCAGCAATTCGCTTTGCTGCCTCAGCTATTTTTTTGGTCATATGTCTTTCAGTGCGCATTGGACTATCATGATTAAAAAAGTATCCAACATAAACTTTTAAGCCCAATGCTCTAAAATATCGCGCAGCGTATACTGAATAAATTCTGATTACACTATATGCATCTCTTGCCTCGAAAGGATCTGTTTCTTTTATTGGTTTGTTTTCATTTTTAAATTGCAACCCACTTCCCGAAATAAAAACTTTAGTACCTGGAGAAAAGATTCTTACAGACTCCAGGATATTTAATGTTCCGGTAGAAATAGTTGTATGATTTTCAAAGATTGCATCATGGTGTGTCGTAGAATTGGCTGCCAGATGAAAAATGTATTGCGGTTCGTAATTTTTAATTAATTCACTTACGGCTCCGTAACTACCTATATCAATACTTAAAAATCCTTCTCTTCTTGAAATACCAACCACGTCAATATTTTTCTCTTCCAATAATTTACTGAGATAATAGCCATCCTGTCCCCCTGCACCAAAAATTATTGCTGTCATTATCTTTTTTTTCTAAACACGAATGTGGCAAATGTATATTGATATTTCCCTAAATAATTAAAATCAGGATTGGGACATTCCCAATCCGGCTGGTCTACCAATTCAGAATCTAATAAATAAGAGGGCAATCTTTTTTCCAGATCATTTTTTGTATAAAATCTTGCATCTACTTCAGGTTTAGGATCTCCCGGCTTCCAGCCATCTTTATAATCACACGTGATCACCGCAGTCCCTCCCGGAACTAATAGTTTTTCAATGCATTCAATGAAAGATTTATCATCGGGATCATGTTCAATAACTGATGTTGAAAATATAATATCGTAATAATTTTTTTTTGTTGTTGGCTTTTCAAAGTAATCCTGCAAGAAATAATTGATCATAGGATCAATTTCTTCTACAACATATCCCATCTTTTGTAAGCCCATTGAGGCAGTATCCTCGTAACTTCCCACACATAATAATTTGGGCGAATTAATTACCTGGCTTAATCGAAAAACTGTATCAAAAACAAATGCCTGCTGCACGTTTGCCCTTTCAATTTTCTTCGCCATTGTAAGAGGAGCGAGTTCGTGAAGGATTTGAATGGAAGGCTGATAAAGCAACCTTGCTTTATCGTCGAGAATACGGTTAAGTCTATTCCCGACCAAATCAATAGGCTTGTATTTAAAATTTGAATCGCTTATCAAATTGTCGTCCGAAGCAGCATCAGTATTTCTTAGCCATGTGAACGAGGCATCGGGCAAAGAAAATATTCTCTTCCAGGCTGAATCTATGGTTTTCAAAATTCCTTGTTTTGAAACAACAGGATTCAGTTGTTTATGAAATATAGAATGCAGGATTCTTTCGTATTCCCACAAAAGATTTTGCTTATCCCAATTCTTAGAAAGGTTATTTAAGCATTCAAAACCATTTCCAATAATTTCTTTTAAAGAAAATTTTTGAATATTTACAGATGGGCAATTATATAAGACATGCCGGAACATTGGGCTGTCAGAAACAGCTATTGGTCTATTCACTGCCAATGCATTATCTACTGTACTGGAAAGGCCCCTGCCACTTGTATCTTCATACATGAAAGCATTAATAGTGTTGCTTGCTAAAAAATCAAGCATCTGCTTATCGTCCCAAAAATCATGTGTGATTTCGATTTGTATGTTTTGGTTTTTTATAAGATCCGTGCAATTCTTTGCAATATCTTTTGCATTGAGGCCCTCACTATCACCAAAATCAGCAAAAGGAATATTTAAACGAATAATGGCTTCGCTAAATTCTTCCTGAACCAGTGTTACTAATTTTTCAAACCCCTTATTGGGCGTTCCAAAACCGAAACTTCCTATATTAGGAATAGAAGGCAAAGGAAATGAATTCTGATATTCAGGTACTAACCTACCGGTTTTAAAAACCAATGGATTTTTTAAAAGTAAAGTGGGATCAGGAGCTATGTAAAAATCAAACAAAGAATTTATCTTTTTTTGTGAAGGCCCAATTATAAACTTATTCCTATAGCCAGTACAAGCATCAGCGACTTCCTGGGTTATTTCATGAATTATACCAACCTGGATTAAATCGATATTTGCGATATTGTTTTTATAAACACCTTTCGCAATTTTAGTAACTATCCATGGCATCACTGATGGATGGTAATTATATATTATTGCATTAGGATTGTGAGAATCAATTTCATTGTGAAGGTGCTCAATTGAATCACATTCAACTTTTATAAAATTATAAACCTTCGATGGTGAAATAGCATTATAGATATTTTTACCAAATTCATATACGCCACACTTAGCTTTAGAATGCGAAACAAAAAGAATTTTTTTCAAATTGACAGTTACTTTTTATGCCTTGTTATCCAATACAAAAATAGCCTATATCATTAATAGAAATTTACTTAATGATATAGGCTATAATAGAAAATTTTTATTACCCCACTGATCTATTGCATTGTTTTGATTTGGTGCAAAAATTCCAAACAAAATAAATTATTGTTTGACATGATTATAATAATATAGGATTAAGGTATTTGTATCAATCGAAAACTTTCCAGGTTGTTTACATCTCCATTTACTACCAGGCTAACTCATGCTTAAAAAAAACTTTTAATAAATCCGTAAGTAACAATTCTTATTTTTTATTTTTCAACTATCTTTTTTATAGATCTCTACCTCAGGAACCGGGAAAATAAAGCCAGTACCTTTTTCAATTGATATTTTCTCACGCTCTAAAAATTCTTTCTTAAAATGCCATGGTAACACCAGGTAATAATCGGGATTCATGGCACGACTTTCTGCTTCGCTAATAATCGGGATATTGGTGCCTAGGGTTTGCGCACCATATTTATCAGGGTTTCTTTCTGCTGCATACTCTATAAGGGTATGATCAAGATGACACCATTGCAAAATGGTATTGCCTTTGGTGGATGCGCCATAAATATGAATGATCTTTCCTTGTCTCTTCAGGTTAGCAATTGTTTCATGCAATTCATCCCTTAATATTTCAATTCTGTGCTGGAATTCAACATATGGCTTATCGGTATCAAGTTCCATATCAAATTCCTTTTGCCGTACGTCATTGATAAGATCATAATTTTCTGCTTCATCGTGACTATCGTTCTCACTGTGTGTTGCATAGCAACGTATGCTTCCTCCATTGATATCGTTGAAAGCAACTTTAAAAATTTTCATGCCCGCCATGGAAAGTATATTTTCCAAAACAGCAAGGCTATAAAACTCCAGGTGCTCATGACAAAGTGTATCGTAGCTGTTCATCTTCAGCATACCGGGCATATAACTCATTTCAAAAACCCAAATTCCTTTTGGCGCTAAAAATCTTTTAATACCATTTACAAACTGAACCGGGCTTTCCAGGTCATAAAACATCGCAATTGAAGTAATAATGTCCAAACGCTTTCCCTCAAGTATTTTGAATAATTCTTCCGAGGGGAAAATATCCTGCACAACAGTTGCGTCTTTTACTTCCTGGGCTACATCACTGGGGTCGCATCCGTATTTAATAAAAACAGGGGGATAATAGCCGAGTAACGTTCCATCATTACAGCCAATATCTAAAACCAGCGCATGCTTCTTTTTTATAATTTCTTTTACAGATTGTACTATTTCCTTCAAATGATTTCTCATGGTATCATTTGTACCTGAACGATACCAATAAGCATCATATAAAATTTCCGGTGGAACTGAATGAAGCATTTGCAGAAGACCACAAGCATTTTCGTCTTCTTCAGGATTGCACCTTACAAGCGTTAAATCAATTTTGCGTGTTGACGGCATTTCCTTACCCGGCTTAATGAATGAACCTTGTAAATATTGCGGTCCCAAATCAATCACCTTTGTTAAAGCGGAAGAGCCGCAAACTCTGCATGTCTTTCTTTTGCGAATATGCATTGGATTTATTTGTTTTTTATTTTGACCAAATCTGCCAATTGCCTGTTTATAGAATCAATGCAATTGTTTCTTTCAAGATTAAGAAGCGCAAGCTGCTTTACAACAAAATCCTTTTTTTCAGCAGGCACCTTTTCAAACTCGTATACTTTTTCCTGTTCATGCCAAAGCCTGCAATTCACATCTGCCAGCCTGTAAAATACTTCTGCAATATTCCCGGTAGCTTCGGCAACATCATTGCCTTCCTTTTTAAAAACTTTATTGGAATCGAAAGTGAGTTTATTCGCTGGAATATTCCCACATACAGCATCCGCCAGGTATGAATTTATTTCTGCCTGCAGATCTACTGCCTGCTTATTAAGACTTTCAAGCCTGCCCGAATCCTCTGTATGATATTGCTTCAATTTTACAATTGTCAGTTTATCACAAAGCATTCCCAGCGTTTCCGCCATAATAATTATTTTATAATTTGACTTGTAAAATTATTGTTTTCATAATTCAGTTTAAAACTATACTGTTCCCTTAGTTTATGAAGAAAAAGTTTTAAACCCTGCTTCTTATTTTCATCAAGATTATAACTAATATATTGGGTATAATACTTACTAAGGTCAAATGCCTCAAAGGGATTTTCTGAAATAATTTGCTCAATTCGATTAAGGCCCAGGGCATTTGCTTCATTAAAGGCATTTATAAAATCTTCGCTAAGCTTTTTATTACTTACCCAGGCAGCAAATACAAAAGGAAGACCTGTGAATTTTTTCCACGCTGCACCGAGATCATAGATATAAGGGGAAATTTTTCTCTGCTGTAAAGCCCTGTCACCAATAACCAAAGCAGCAGTTGAACCTGATACCTGCTGTTGGTATTCACCACTTGTTTCTTTGAATATTGGATTTATTTTCCAAAATTCCTTTGCCAATAGTTTAAGAAGTTCGACAGATGTACGGCTCTGGTAATCCAGCAAAATAGTTTCGATATTTTGCAATGGCACGTCGCTGAACAGGCATACACTGGCTACTTCACCGTCACTTCCAATACAATAATCAGAAATAATATGATATTCCGGCATCTCCGGAATTATTGCAACAGGTACTAATCCTACATCAACCTGATTTTCCAATAACATGGAAGCAATTTTTGAAGGATAATCAATTACAAGGTCGACAGTTTCCTGGATAATGGGATTATTAAATCCAAATATCAGAGGCTTCGTATTAAGATAACTTACCGCACCTACCCTTATTTTTGTTTGCAAGCGTATTACTTTAATTTTGGCGCAAAAATAATGCAATGCAAATGAATCCCACCCGTGTGCACTTGCATTAATTCAATCAATTTAACATGCAATTACAAAGCCTTACAGCAATTTCCCCTATTGATGGTCGCTATCGCTCAAAACTCAAGCATCTTGGTGCTTATTTTTCAGAATATGCTTTAATAAAATACCGTGTAGAAGTAGAAGTAGCTTATTTTATATTTCTAGCAGAAGAGAAGTTTTTTAAGCTTAGCCCCGCTTCAAAAAAACAATTAACAAATATCGTTGAGGAATTTTCACTTGAAGATGCAGAAAAAATAAAAGAAACTGAACGAATTACAAATCATGATGTAAAAGCGGTTGAATACTTTTTAAAGGACAAATTAAAAGAATTGCAACTTTCTGACTTACAGGAGTGGGTACATTTCGGTCTTACATCACAAGACATAAATAATACTGCTGTGCCGCTTTTATGGAAAGATGCTATTGAGTATGAATACCTGCCAGGAATCATTAATCTACAGCATGAATTGAAAAAGCTTGCAATGAAATGGGAAAAAGTACCCATGCTTGCAAGAACGCATGGCCAGCCAGCATCTCCAACTATATTGGGAAAAGAAATCATGGTTTTCGTGGAAAGAATAGAAAATCAAATTCAGCAATTCAGCTACATTCCTTTTACAGGGAAATTTGGCGGCGCTACCGGGAATTTTAACGCCCACTATGTAGCATACCCAAAAAAGGACTGGATAGCTTTTGCGAATAAATTTCTTGAAGATAAACTTTCACTTCAACGTCAACAATACACTACACAAATAGAACATTACGATCTGCTGGCTGCGCATTTTGATAATATAAAACGCATCAACAATATCCTCATAGACCTTTGCCGCGATATGTGGACCTATATAAGCATGGATTATTTTAAGCAAAAAATTAAAAAGGGTGAGGTAGGAAGCAGTGCCATGCCACATAAAGTAAACCCTATTGATTTTGAAAATGCCGAAGGAAACCTGGGTATTGCAAATGCGCTACTGGAACATCTTTCAGCTAAACTTCCTATTTCAAGATTACAGCGCGACCTTACAGATTCAACCGTTATAAGGAATATTGGTGTGCCGATTGCCCATACATTACTCGCAATAAATTCGGCGGAAAAAGGATTAAGTAAATTAATCTTGAATACAGCTAAATTAAAGGCAGATCTTGAAGATAACTGGGCTGTAGTGGCTGAAGCAATACAAACAGTGTTAAGGAGGGAGAAGTATCCTCAGCCATACGAGGCTTTAAAAGAATTGACAAGATCAAACGCTTCTATAAATAAAGACATTATTCATAGGTTCATAGAAAATTTAAAAATACCTGGTACGCTAAAGAAAGAATTAAAAAAAATAACACCCCATAATTATACAGGCAAGTAGATTTTTAAAAAGTTTATATTGCATTAGCTAATTATCAAAACTAAACTCTATGAAAAATACCTGGCTGGTATTTTTATTATCGTTCGCCTTTTCTCCTTTATTTTCACAGAGTGTAACTGTTATTATCAACGATTATACACCAGTCTTAGGTTTTGATATTTGTAAAAACGAATTGATCGTGGCCGATGCTACTAAATATAATCCTGGAGATACAGTATTAATAATTCAGATGAAAGGAGCAGTGATCGACTCGGGCAATACTTCTTCTTTCGGAACTGTTTCTAATTATAAAAATGCAGGGAACTATGAATTTAATTATGTAAAGTCAAAGAGTGGAAATGTAATACAGCTTAAAAATAATGTAACCCGTCAATATGATATACCTGCAGGAAAGGTTCAACTTATAAGAGTACCTTATTATCAAAACTTTACTATAACCAACACGCTTACATGCTTACCGTGGGATGGAACTGTGGGAGGCATACTGGTATTTAATGTTCAAAATACATTGACGATGAATGCCGATATTGATGTATCCGGCAGGGGATTTCGCGGGGGAATGAGCCCAAATCCAAATACAACGACTCTCTATTGTAATTATAACGATTTTTATTATCCTGCAGGCACACAAGGTGCGGCCGAAAAAGGCGAATCAATAGCTAACATTAATCCATTGATTTCATATGGTAAAGGCCCTGATGCAAATGGCGGTGGTGGAGGTAATGGCCATAATTCTGGCGGTGGTGGTGGCTCAAACGCCGGCGGAGGTGGCCTGGGCGGATACCAGTTAGATGATTGTGGAGGTTCTGCAACTGACAATAGGGGCCTCGGAGGTAAAGGATTTATTTACAACAATGCTTCGAATAAAATATTTATGGGCGGTGGTGGTGGCGCCGGCCATACCGATAATGCCGGAGGCTCAAATATGAATGGTGGGAATGGTGGAGGAATTGTCATAATAAATACACCGACAATCAATTCAAATAATTTTAAAATTGTAGCTAAAGGAGGCGATGCTCCGCAATGTAATTTATCTCCTATTGATCTTTGCCATGATGGAAGTGGCGGTGGCGGTGGCGCAGGAACAATTTTAATAGAAAGCACCAATTTCATTTCGAATTCGAACATAGATATAAGAGGAGGAAAAGGTGGCGACCTTGCCGTTTATTTTAGCCCGGGCGCGACAAAAATAGGGCCTGGGGGTGGAGGTGGCGCAGGACTCTTTTGGTCAAATAGCCCGACATTGCCCGCAAACGTTACAGTAAATAAAACTGGCGGTATTAATGGAGTTATTATTCAAAATGGAAATAATCCATATGGTACTACTCCCGGCCAGGATGGCATAAATCTCTTCAATCTAAAAATTCCTGTAGATATAACTTTATTCAAACCGAATATTGACTCGGTAAGAATAAATAACACGTCATTATCATGCAACGGCTTTGATTTCAAAGGAATTGGCTATACAAATACCTCTGCTGTAACTTCCTGGAAATGGACTTTTGGAGATGGCACCGGGGCTAATACTCAAAATGCTACTCATGTTTATACAACAAATGGAAATTATACCGTGAAGTTGGTTGTAACTGATGTAAATAATTGCATGGATAGTATTTCAAAACCAGTAACTGCTTCAATATTCAATATTACAAAAAGCAACGACACGGCTGTATGCGAAACTACTCCTGTACAGTTAATCGCGGGCGGTGGAGTGACTTATTTATGGACGCCGTCCTCATCATTAAATAATGCATCAATAAGTAACCCGGTGGCGAGTCCATTAACAACAACCACCTATTATGTTACAGTCACCAGTACCTTAGGTTGCTCAAAAACCGATTCTATAGAAATTACAATAAATGCGCTTCCTACAATTGCTAAATCCAGGGATACGGGAATTTGTAATAATACGGCAATACAATTGTTCGCAAGCGGTGGTGTTTCTTATTCCTGGGCACCTGCTTCATCCTTAAATAATTCAAACGTTGCGAACCCGGTTGCTACTCCTTTGGCAACAACTACTTACTATGTAACTGTCACTAATTCTGCAGGGTGCTCAAAATCAGATTCAGTTAAAGTAACGGTAGGCACACCCCCGGCAATTACAAAATCTAATGATACAAGTATTTGTAAAAATTCTTCTGCGCAATTATTTGCTGCCGGTGGTGTTAGTTATATATGGACTCCTGCCGCTTCATTGAGCAATTCCACAGTTGCGAACCCGGTTGCTACTCCAGCCATTTCAACTACTTATTATGTAAAAGTTATTAATGCAGAAGGATGCGCTAAAACAGATTCTGTAAAAGTTATGATCAATCCGGTGCCATTAATTACAACATCGAATGATACCACCATTTGTAACGATGCTTCAGTACAGCTATTTGCTTCCGGAGGAAATACCTATTTATGGTCACCCGCGGCATCCCTTAATAATGCTTCGGGCAGAACACCTATAGCAACTCCTCTCGCAACTACCGATTATATTGTGAGTATAACTGACGGGTATACATGTACGTATAAAGATTCAGTTAAAATAAGCGTGAAAACCCTGGCAACATTTACAGTTTCTCCTGATGCATCAATATGCTCAGGCGGTTCCAAACAACTACTGGCATCAGGAGGTGACACCTATTCGTGGAGCCCATCTTCAGGATTGAACAATCCGAACATAAGCAATCCGGTTGCTTCACCTGTTATCACTACTACCTATACAGTTACTATTTATGAATATAGCTGTAATGAAACGGCAACTCTGAGCACTGTTCTTACTGCATTAGCCCTGCCAAATGTAAATGCAAGCAGTGGAAATGATATTACCTGCTCACTGGGCTCCAGTCAATTGAACGCTAATGGCGCCGCAGATTATAACTGGACACCTGCAACCGGCCTCGATAACAGCAGCATCCCTAATCCTGTTGCCACACCGTTAACCACGACTTTGTATACTGTTACAGGAAAAAATGCAAGTGGTTGTTCAAATACCGACAAAGTAAGTGTGAAGGTAGATTTCAATCTTAATGCTCTTTACCTCTTACCAAATTCGTTTACTCCTAATGGTGATGGCATTAACGATTGCTTCGGTGTAAAATACTGGGGCCAGGTTTCTGAACTGGATTTTAATATTTACAACCGCTTTGGTGAGAAAGTTTTTCATACAAGCGATGCAAATATTTGTTGGGATGGCAGGTATAAACAAGCACCCCAGGATGCTAATATTTTTGTTTATACTATAAAGGCAAAAACTGCCTGCGGACAGGTTGAAAGAAAAGGTATTGTTGCGTTAGTCAGGTAATATTAATTACTGTAAAAAATAGCATCTGCTTTTTGAAGATCATATAAATTAAACTCTTCACCGTCTTCTACAAAATTTTCTTTACGTAAAAACCCACATCTGTGCAACACATTTTTAGAATTTTCATTGAGTGAATCAGTGATTGCGTACATTGACGAAAAGCCTTTTGATTCAAATATCCAGTTAATACTTTCTCTTACCACTTCTGTTGCATAGCCTTTTTTCCAGTGATTTTTTTTCAGTGAATATCCTATTTCCACACCTTGTTTGTTACTATCTTTCTTAAAAAGAAGAATGCCTATAAACTTATTGCTTTGCTTTTCTACAATAAAATAACGGCCAAAAGGAGTGAATTTGCTATAGAGGCTCATCTGGTTTTCAAATATCGACCTTGTTTCTTCAATCGTTAATTGAGAAGGTATAGAATCTTTTATTGCCGAATCGTTGTAGAGTTCGTGCAATGCATGCAGGTCATGAGATTTCCATTTTGTTACATACAATCTTTCAGTTTCAAATATCATTCAATCTTATTTATGTATTTCGCTTGTAAAATGAAATTCAATACCAGGATTATTAGTGCGCTCCGTATTCAGGAACCATTCACTTTGCGCCAGATAAACCAAATGGCCATCTTTATCCTCAGCGATATTACCTGATTTAAATTTGATAAATTCCTGCAGTTTTTTAGGATCTTCTGATGTGAGCCAGCATGCCTTATAATATGGAAGCGAATTCAATTCAACTGATGCGCTATATTCGTTCAGCAGCCTGTATTGTATTACCTCAAACTGCAATTCTCCCACACAGCCTATTATTTTTTTATTACCTCCAAACTGGGTAAATAATTGTGCCACTCCTTCATCAGTAAGCTGCTGTAATCCTTTTTCAAGTTGTTTTGTTTTCATTGGGTCCTTATTTACAACTTCTTTAAATATCTCCGGGGAAAAAGAAGGAATACCTGTGAAATAAAAATCTTCCCCTTCAGTAAGTGTATCACCAATTTTAAAACTCCCGGTGTCGAATAAACCCACCACATCTCCGGGAAAAGCAGATTCTATTACATCTTTTTCCCTGGCCAAAAAACTGTAAGGATTGCTAAATCTAACGTTTTTGTCTAAACGAACATGATGAAAATATTTATTACGTTCAAACTTGCCGGCACAGACTCTTAAAAATGCAATACGGTCCCGGTGCCGTGGGTCAAGGTTGGCATGTATCTTAAAAATAAAGCCGCTGAATTTATCTTCCTCCGGCTCTACAATTCTTGTAGACACGGGCCTGTGTTGTGGCAATGGCGCAATTTGAATGAAAGTTTCCAGCAATTCCTTTACACCAAAGTTATTAATAGCGCTGCCAAAAAAAACGGGAGCTACTTTTCCTTTTAAATAAGGTTCCCTGTCAAATTCTCCATACACACCCTCAATTAATTCAACATCTTCCCGTAATTGTGCAGCATCCTTCTCCCCAATTTTTTTTATTAAACTATCATCATTCAGATTTTCCAAGGGTAAATAGTCCTCTTCTGTTGCTTTTTGATTTGGTTTGAAAAGCAACAAACTTTTCTCATACAAATTATAAACCCCTTTGAATTCCCTGCCCATATTTATCGGCCAGCTTAAAGGATGTAAACTAATCTTAAGTTCAGTTTCTATTTCATCCAAAAGATCGAAAGGATTTTTTCCATCCCGGTCAAGCTTGTTCACAAATACAATCACCGGGGTATCCCTCATCCTGCAGACTTCCATCAATCTCTTTGTTTGCTCTTCCACTCCCTTCACACAATCAATCACCAGTACTACGCTGTCCACTGCAGTCAGTGTACGATAAGTATCTTCCGCAAAGTCTTTGTGGCCGGGAGTATCGAGCAGGTTCACCAACGTATTTTTATACTTGAAACTCATTACAGATGTAGCCACAGAAATTCCCCTCTGTCGCTCTATTTCCATAAAATCACTCGTGGCATGCTTTTTAATCTTGTTACTTTTTACCGCCCCTGCAGTTTGTATGGCACCCCCAAACAAAAGAAACTTTTCGGTCAAAGTTGTTTTGCCAGCATCCGGGTGAGAGATAATTGCAAACGTTCTTCGTTTTTTTATTTCATTAATATATTTCATAAAGTGCGCAAAGGTAAGAATTGTACCATTAGCGCTATGATTTTGGAGGTATGAGGTACTAATAATAATGCTTTAATTTTTTAATTCTTACAGTCAAGATGTCCCGCAGGGCAAACGCATCTAAATTTATCCGAACAACAATTTTTCCAGGTAGCCATGTTGCCATCCAGCTGCAAGCCGCTTCTTTTTTATACTTAGTTTCTTTGTTTTTTCATTTTGCAGC
>JBKJRY010000345.1:0-20160 GCA_046593045.1 Chitinophagaceae bacterium
GATCCGACAAGAAGGGCTATTCTTCTATTGGTGGCCTCGCAATCCATGACCGCAGGTGCCATAGCCTCAAACTTTGACACAGCAAGACCGACCGTTTCAAAACACTTGCAAATACTGGCCGAGTGTGAGTTGATTGAACAGGAGCAAAACGGCAGAGAAATGTACTATCACCTCAATGCAAAAAAAAATGAAAGAAGTAGCCGACTTTATTGAACCATTCCGCAACATGTGGGATGAGAGGTTTAATAAATTAGAAACCGTCATGAAAAAATACAAAGCAAAAAAATAACATCACATGGAACAAAAAACAAAAATAATTGCCGGAGACGGTGAACAGGATTTAATGATAACGAGGGAATTTGATTTGCCATTGAAATTACTTTTCCAGGCATACGTGGAGGCCGGCATTGTTGAGCAATGGATGGGAACGAAAGTGCTCAAACTTGAAAGTGAAAAGCACGGCAGTTACCAGTTTGAAACAACCGATCCAAAGGGAAATAAACATAGGTTTAATGGGGTAATCCATGACTTTATACCGAACAGGAAAATCACCCGGACGTTTGAAATGGAGCATACACCTTTTGGCGTTCAGCTTGAGATCTATGAATTTGAAAAACTTACTGACGATACCAGTAAACTAAATATGCATGTAATATATGAATCGGTTGCACTCAGAGACCAGGTGTTGAAGTTACCCTTTGCACAAGGTATAAACATGGCGCATAACCGGATACAAGATACCGTAAGCAAATTAAAATAACACACATGACAAAAAGAAACAAAATTATCTATTGGATCGCTACTCCCTGGCTTGCATTAGGAATGGTAGCAACGGGATCAGGACAGATATTCAAAATGAAGGCGGGACAAGGAGGAATAGATATGATTACGCATTTAGGCTATCCTGTCTATTTGCTGACCTTACTGGGTATTTGGAAAATTTTGGGAGCTGTAGCAGTGCTTATTCCTAAATTTCCTTTACTAAAGGAATGGGCTTATGCAGGCTTTTTCTTTCTGATGTCGGGAGCTATCTTTTCGCATATCGCGTTGAGTGATCCCATAAGTGCAATATTCCCCTCATTGTTATTGCTAATCCTGGCTGTTGTATCCTGGTATTTCAGGCCGGTCGGTAGAAAAATCATATCAGTTAACCAATAAATAGCATGAATCCTAAGGTCGATTTTTATTTTAGTAAAGCCAAACAGTGGCAGGAAGAAACCATGAAATTGAGAATGATCATTCTTGACTGCGGGCTTAATGAAGAATTGAAGTGGGGTTGTCCTTGTTACACGTTTGAGGGAAGCAACATCGTTTTAATACATGGATTTAAAGAATACTGTGCAGTTCTGTTTTTCAAAGGGGCGTTATTAAAAGATGCCGGCAATATCCTTATTCAGCAAACAGAAAATGTACAATCAGCACGACAGGTTCGCTTTACAAATGTTAAACAAATAGCTAAGATGGAACCTGTATTAAAAGCTTATATCTATGAAGCCATTGAAGTAGAAAAAGCAGGTTTGAAAGTAAAACTTAAAAAGACGGCAGATTTCAAAATGCCCGAAGAATTTAAAAATAAATTGGATAAAAACGCTGTCTTGAAAACTGCTTTTAATGCATTGACGCCGGGACGGCAAAGATCATACATTTTTTATTTTTCTCAACCCAAACAATCGAAAACACGGGAGGCGAGGATTGAAAAAAGTATGCAGCAAATTCTCGATGGAAAAGGATTAAATGATTAATGCATTTTATGAAAATATAAATTTACCAGGCTTCCCAATCGATATCTATTTGAGATGAAAGGAATAAGATTATACTCTATTTTCAGATATCAGTTAAAAGCGTTGTAAAAAGACGTTCATTTATTGGTCTTGCAGAAGCCGGCGTTAGCGGAGGAAAATCTTTACGGTCTTTTCGGAATTACATAAACGTCTTTAAATTTGTAAAAAAAACAACATGTCAAACAACAGCGTCACACTCCACAGAGTTCTTAAAGCAGTACCCGAAAAAGTTTATCGCGCTTTTACAGAATCTAATGCGCTTGCATCATGTCTTCCTCCTTACGGGTTTATTTGTGTTGTTCATAGTATGGATGCCCAACCCGGTGGGAGTTACAAAATGTCTTTCATCAATTTTTCTACAGGCAATGCACATTCTTTTGGTGGAGAGTATCTGGAGCTCAAACCAAATGAGTTCTTAAAATATACCGACAAATTTGATGACCCTAGTTTGCCCGGGGAAATGATCACTTCCGTTTGGCTGAAGAAAGTTTCCACGGGGACGGAACTTAAAATTATCCAGGAAGGGATACCGGCAGTAATACCAACTGAAATGTGCTATTTGGGATGGCAGGAATCATTAGAAAAATTAGCAAAATTAGTTGAGCCTGAAATTCCGGATGCCTGACCAGGCTACAACTAAACTCAATTTAATTTAGCGTAACAGTTAATAAATTACATCCAATTGAGACAAACAAAATTGGTTTTATGTAGTTGATACAACTATTCAACCAGACATAATATAAAGGATGGAAAACAGCAAAAAGGAATTATCACAGGAGCAAGGAGAAGAACTTCTCAGCACATTGAAAGACCGTTTTGAGAAAAACATGGGCCGTCATAACGGTCTTGCATGGGCTAAAGTACATGCAAGGCTTGAAACGAATGCTGAAAAACTGTGGTCGCTCAATGAAATGCAAAGAACCGGCGGAGAGCCTGATTTTGTTGGTCAGGATAAAAAGACTGGAGAATACATTTTTTATGATTGCTCAGCGGAAAGTCCTAAAGGCCGCAGAAGTCTCTGTTACGATCGAGAAGGGCTTGATTCAAGGAAAGAATATAAACCAGAAAATAGCGCTATGGATATGGCTGCGGCCATCGGCATTGATCTTTTAACGGTAGAGCAATATCGTGAGCTACAGAAGCTTGGAATCTTCGATACGAAGACTTAGAGCTGGATAATAACGCCTTCTGATATCAGAAAACGCGGTGGCGCCCTCTTTTGTGATCGCCGCTACGACACAGTTTTTTTGTATCACAATGGTGCAGAATCCTACTATTCCGCCAGGGGTTTCCGCGGCTCGCTGAGGATATAAAAAATTAAATAAAACCCCTGCCTGGAAAACTGCTTTTGATGCACTTACGCATGTACGAGATAAATTGTTAAAGAGGTCTCGTATTAATGCTCCGGGCTGTATTTTATTTCTGTCTCCTGAATAAGCCCGTACTAAAGCAAGATAATTGTATCTTGATATTCTTATCAATTAATAATTATGCTGAACAGACGAGACCTGCTTAAGTTATCTGCTGCGCTGGCTGCAGGCGCATTTATTCCTAAACCGGCTACGGCCGCCATTCCCGCTCCAAAAGGACCGTTTAGGTTTTGCCTGAATACAAGTACCATCAGCGGACAAAACCCGGGGCTGCTTCATTCTATTGAAATCGCAAGCGAGGCGGGGTATGATGGTATGGAACTTTGGGTAACTGATATAAAAGAGTATTTGAAGCAGGGAAATTCCATTGATTCACTGGCATCGTTCCTTTCATCGAAAAATATCGTGGTAGAGGATGCCATCAGTTTTACAGGGTGGATGGTAGATGATGAGAAGAAACGAAAAGCGGCATTGGCGGATATTGAAGATGAAATGAAAATAATGGCCGCACTTGGTTGTCATCGCATTGCCGCACCGCCCGCGGGAGTAAGTAAAGACCATCCAATCGACTTTCAGAAAGCAGGTGCCCGTTACCGTGAGATACTTGGCCTTGGGAGAAAATATAATGTGATGCCGCAATTAGAATTCTGGGGAGCTTCGGGTACGCTTTATAATTTCAGCCAGGCATTGGCCATAGCCGCGGCGGCTAATGACAGGGATGCCCGCATCCTGCCGGATGTATACCATCTGTTTCGCGGAGGTTCAGGATTCGAGAGTTTAAGCATGGTAAATGGAAAGGTGATTGAAATTATTCATATCAATGACTACCCCGCTTCCAAACCCGTGGAGGAACAGGCTGACAGTGACAGGGTATACCCGGGCGATGGCGCCGCGCCGCTTAAGCAGGTGTTGCGGGACCTTAAGGTCATGGGCGGTACCAAAGTGCTTTCACTGGAACTTTTTAATAAAACTTATTGGGCGCAGGATGCGCTGCTTGTTGCAAAAACTGGTTTAGAGAAAATGAAATCACTGGTTAAAGAAATTGAGGCTTAGGGCATTCATGGCTATCGAACCGGGTGTTGGGTCGGGCGCTAATATCAGTGCGGAATTACTGTTGACCCTTTTGAAATGAATCTTTTGCCAATATTTTTTTTGCGTCATTTCTGCCGTCATTATAACCGTTAACCCAAATTTCATACCTGGCAGACGATGTTTTATAATGATTTTTCGACTTGTTATAATAAGCATTCCAGCCTTCCCAGTAAACCAGGTCTTTCACCGAATCGGTAACCGGGGTTTCAGCGACAGCTACATGGTTAGTTTTTATTTTAGCCTTGGCTGTATCTGGAGTGATTGCTTTTTTTTCCGCAGCCACCACTGCAGGTATAATCACTTTCTTTTCCTCGGCAGGGACCGGGGGAGGAGGTGGTTCTGCTGATTTTTGCGTTAAAGTCTCCTGCTTGCTTGCCGGTGTTTCATTTGTCGAAACGGTGTTTTTGATTGCGGAAGTGCTTTCAGGAACAGAATCCGTGGTTAGGGTTGAATCACCTGGGAGTACAGGAACGGATGAAAGCTGCGCCGGCGAGGAATTTTTTTCGTCCCTGTTGATGGAATTCAGAAAAAAATAAGCCGGGAAAATCGCAATCACCAATACAAAAAAGGCGTATTTATAAAATAAATTTTTTGGTTTATTATCGAGAAGGGCATAGTTGTAGGCAGAAGCATTCTCACTTAATTCCTTCCAATCTTTGTGGAGCATTGCATACAGAACCTGTTCTCGTTCGATTTTTTTTTTCAATTCCGCATTCTCAATTCGTAACCTGTCGGTGTCCTCAGTGCTCGGTAAATTTTGTTGTGTGTTCAATATCTGGATTTTAACGTTCGTTTTTGGCGGAATTTACTATTACTGCTACTCATAGCACAGGTTATATTGCAATACCTGTGCTTAAATTCATTATGAAAGTATATAAAAGGTTAAAAATTAAAAATTTGCCCCGCAGATCTGCCTTTTTGGGGATGTAATATTGAAAATTATATAAAAAGAGGTCTTTACGGTCTGCAATAAAATAGTTCCATAAAACGTTTTTTTAGAAATCCGCTCCATGATATATCACCTCGTATACGTCAGTTCAGCAATAGGTCCACTTACAAAGGCTGATTTTTCTGACATTCTTTCCACAAGCCGTTTTAATAATAAACTAAAAGACATAACCGGTATTCTGCTATATTATGAAGGTAATATTATGCAGGTGCTTGAAGGTGAGGAGGAATCTGTGATGAAACTGTACAATAAAATAAAACTGGATAGCCGCCATCATATTACAAGAATGGTTTCAGCCAAATCTGCTCAACGTAGTTTCCCCGATTGGCCTATGTCATTTAAAATGCTTACTGCTTTTGAGTGGGTTGCCTATGCAGGCTCACTTGAATCAAATACTTCAAGGCTTCTTTTTAAATTAAAAAACACCAGCCTCGAGACCGATACTATGGTAAATTCTCTTATGCCTGCGGCTAACTTCGCGCCTTCCTGGATTCGTGCGTAGTAAATATCCATGGCAATGCGGAATATTAATGCTCTAAATAATGATCACTTTATTTAAAGTTCACTCCTTCAAAACAACATTCAACTTTGCTGCCTTCCCGCTTTGCTCAAATAACAGTTGGCCGTCAGAATCGCTTTTTCTTTTTTTAATTAGAGCGTTATCAATATAAATTGAATAAGAAGCTGCGGGTTTAAGGTTACTAACAGTATAGGTTATACGGCCATGATTATCCGTTGAATTTTGCTCCCAAATTACTGTGTTGCTGTTGCATTCAATAACGTTAAGCGTAAGATGCCTGCTGTTAGCAACATCGGCTTTTATGGAAAAAAAAGGGTTGCCTTTATCAAAATACTTTACCATGCTACCGGTTGAAAAAAATCCAAAGGTTGCTTTTGAGCTAAGGGTGAACTGATCGTTGGAGACTGAATAAAGATTGGCATCGAGGCCGATGGTAAGGCGCTGGCCTCTATAGTTATATTTTAACCTTGAGCCGAAGATATCTTCAGTAATATGCGGATCAAGGTAGAGTCGGTTATAAAGCGGATTAATACCGTAAATGGATTGGTACAACCCAACTACTGCAAGGCTGTTCCCGGAAAGTATATCATCACCCTGGCCATCCTGTTTCTTGCGTGAGTAGCGTTGGAAAGCCAAACCATCGAGGCTATCCTGCTTCAGTATATTTTTTACATACTTTAGAGCCAGCGCTGGCTTATAGGATGCATAAGCTTTTACCGCAACACTTCCCCACGATAAAAAGATGTCACCATTTTCATAATAAGGAAACGGGAATTGGTATTCTTTACCTTCATCGGGCTTATATGGAAACATGCTAATAGGCCAGAAAAACAAATTCTCCTTTTGCATCTGCGTTTCCACCTGGTCCAGAATGGAATTGCGCCGTGTAGTATCATCGCAAATGCCGTAAGCAATCGCCATAAAATTCACAGGGGTAACAAGGTTATCTCCATGCGTGGAATTATCCTTATCACGCCAATAAATATAGTAGCCTTTATCCTCATCCCAAAAACCTCCCTCTTGAATGCTTTTATTGAAACTGGTTTTCATTTTTGCCGCAAAGTCGGCGTAATAAGATGCCTTTTTCGTGTTATCCAATTGCTTCTCAATGCCTGACCATAATTGTAATGCATGGTATAATTTAGCGTTCACGAAGGCATTTTCATAAGATGCCCAGATTATGTCGATCCAGTCGCTGCTTCTTTGTTGAGTGTGGTTATCGTTTATCATCTCTACAAGGTGATTTCCGTTAAAGTCTCTTTTCAACAGATAGTCCAATGCTTTTTCGCAGGCAAGCTGTTGTTTCCGCACCCATGCTATATCGCCAGTCTGGTCGTACAACTCAGATACGTTGCTTACAAAATCAGGATTCGAATCCAGCAGGTATCCCCATTGTGCTTCATAAAACCCTTTACCAGTAAACTTTCCCGGCATCGCATCTTCATTGGTGTAAGCCCACCGTGGCCATACACGACCATCGGGTTGTATCGCATTGTCGCGGTAAAAATCAAGACATTTTTTATAGCCATTGAGGTAGCGGGTGTCATTGATACCGAGGCCCATCTGCGCAATGTATTGCTCGTGCAGGCAGACTGGTCCATAGGGGGTATGCCAGCTATTTCCGCCAAAATGATTCGCATCAATTACACCGATGCGGGCAATGGTATTTAACACGGAAGTAACCTGCTCGCCATTGACGCCTTTAAAATCACCGCGACCATAAACCTTTGCATAATCGAAAAAGGAAAAATTGATGCTTTGAGATGTGTTGCCGGCCAATACCTCGAAGGGAGCCCATACATCTGTCTTTTGTCGAATGAAGCGACGCCGGTGGGTGCCGGAATCGTAACGCGGTATCATCTCTTTTTGGGAAACACTTATGCCACAGGCCACGTGATCATCGCCAGTGCGTGTGTATTTCATGGCGATCTGCTTACCTGGGGCATTTACCGAAATGTTTAAGCCGTTATTTGTTTTACTATTCCAGAACGACGCTTCATTGGTATGTACACCATAGGTACATAGTTTTTCATTAAACAAATAAAACCATGCGATGCCGCCAAAACCCTGGAAGGCTCCTTCCCAGGTATTGATGTTATTAAATTGTATTGCCGGGAAAGAAACGGATTCTGCCTTGAATGCCATGGGACAGTTCCTGCTGATGGTAAATCTTACCCCGGTATCGCTAAGGATAAATTTCCAGCTTTCATGTATAAACGTTTTATCATCGCCATAAGTAATGCCGATTATATCGACAGTATTACCGCTAACCCTTACCGTTGGTGAGGCAGCCAGGTGCAACGTAGAAAAAGTATTCCCGGCCGTTTGTATTTCAGAATATATCCCTGCATCTCCTTCAATTACTTTTTGCCCGTTTACTTCCATATCGGATACCCGGCATTGATGATCATAATTCAGCACAAATTTTATTTTGCTGTTGCTAAACGTGACTGTTTGAAGTTGCTGATTATTTTTTACTGAAAAATATTGTGCATAAGAGAAGCCAGATGACAATACAAAAGCGGCGAGCGAGAGAAGTATTTTATTGATCATAGTATGGGCATTAAGATCAGTTGGACCGGTCTATAAATCCAACTGGGGGAGATTTTGGCGTTTGATAATTGTCTTGCCATAAATCATTCCGTGATTTCAGCGTTGGCGGTAATAATTCTTTTTGCTTTCGCTAATTGTATTTTATAAATAAAATTTTCAACCTGCTCCCGCGGAATCTTCCCCGTCTCGAAAACTAATGAAGTGCAGCCATGAGACGTTATGCTTACCAAATGTTTCCTTGAAAGCCACCACAACACAAGAAGAACAATACCTGCTATAAAATTGAAGCTTAAAGAACCACTTGTATACTCCCGCATTGAAAAATACAACGTGGATGAAAGTGCTAAACAGCCAAGTATCAAAAAAATTACGTTGCCTTTATATTTGGTTTCTATAGAACTAATGTCTTCAAGAAATATCTCGATACTATAAGAACCATACCAATCGCGATCCTTCAATCGTATACGATGAGTTGTCAAAATTATTTTATCTCCATTAGAGATAACAAGTTTTTCTTCATTGGGCAGCAGTGTCATATAGATCTTTTTAAAAAACTAAAAATACCCCTTATTATCAACATCCATCCCGGGAATATGCGGTTCAGGAGTACCTGTAGTTTTGCCGTTGATCGTTTTTTATGAACCAATCTCTTATATACCTATTCTTTTAGACCTGCTGCGAAAACGTTTAAAAGGACTGCAACCTAAGTTGCAGTTTGGATCAAATGCTGCGTACTCTTCTGCTGTTTTTGTAAGTTCATTTCCTTCAGCGGGAATTATTGCATACATCAGCATCACCTGGTAAGGGTTCCATGTAGACATTGTAAAATATAATTTAGTGAATACGTTTTCAATACCTGTTGTATAAGATGCCACCTGGTAAGGCCCGTACTCGCCACCAAAGGAGTTACTCCTGTCCTGGAAAGGGATGAGATCATCCTGCAGGTGATCCTGTTTGTGTTCTTTATTATCTCCCATGTGTATGAATCTGCCAAAACCCTTGTGCCCGAGAAAGGCTGCATCGTCAATGTTCCATCCATCGAATAACATAAAATGATCAGACCAGTTGCCCCAGGGTTTTTGCGACATCCTCAGCAAAATGCCACGTGGATTTACACTGTTATATGTGATAATAAATCTCTTAATGAACCAATTGTATCGTACAGATAATTCACCAATACAACCGGATTTGAATAATGCAACTGCATTCTCTTCCCAGGGACTCCACATAGGTTTATTGTTCGCGTCAAGCCCTGAAAAAAATATTGCACTTAAGTTTCTGTGAAAACCTTGTGTATGCCTTTTAATTTCACTATAAGGAAGAAAAGCAAGATATACATCACTGCTTCTGTAACGCCCCGAGCCCCAGATAAACAAGCCCGGCTCGCTGCGGGTAAGGCCGTATTCTTCAGCAGGCGTGTCTTGTATAATAGATACATTCGAAAATTTATCTTTTGAAAAATCCGCTATATACCGAAATGTGTATTGCTCTTCATCGGTACAAATGGCCAGCAGCGAACGGCCCATTTGATCATAGCCAAATGGGATTTCATAGTGATTGGAAGAAAAGAAAACATACATATTGTCATCTAAACTAAAACCATCCAATGGCACATTAAATCCGTCTTGTGTAATGTTTTCTCCCCCTGAGATCAGCGGGGGTTGCTTACCAAACTCAAGTGTAAGACCGTTTTTTGCACACATTGAAACGGTAAATGCAATGCTATCAAGATTTTCCTGCTCTTTCGCCTGGTCTACTCTTAATGTATCTCCAAAAAGAAAATAAGTTTTATTATTATGCTTAAAGGAATTACCCAGGTCTGTACCACGTATCCCAAACCTGGATTCGGTTTGATTGTAGGTATTAGGAATATTATTCACATCGCCATTCCAGTTTTTACGATCCTTATCAAACTCACCTGTCAGTTGTACTATCTTATCACAATACCTTATTACCCGCGGATATAATTCACCTATGATCACGCTTTCACTGCCTCTCAGCCAGGGATCTTTTACATCCAGGTTCGGATGAAAATAATTAACCACTGATTGTTCGCATTCTTCCAATACCACCTCAAAATTGCCGTGGTTACCACCAGGCTTATGCGTACCCTGTATGATGCAGGCATTGCCGTTGCAGGAAGCAGAGATAAGCTTTGCTCTTTGCCAATGGCTATTGTTACCCCTGTTTTCATAAAAAAAGTGCCATAATTCAATTCTGTTATTGGCGGCATAAAGAGGAACAGCAACTTCATAATTACCGTGGCCATTGCTTGTGAAACTGCCCTGGATGATCGTGGCAGGCCCGGCAACAGGATAATCACCTGTAATTTTATGAAGCCTGATCCAGGCGAGGTCACTGCCGGAAGTGTCTCCATAATAATGATATAAGCCAAGCGTTCCATTGCGTTCATACAAGGGGACCACCACTTCAAAATTTCCATGGCCGTTTGGTTTATAATCACTTTGAATAATACAGCCCGGACCCGCGACAGGATCATTACCGGTTATTTTCTGCATTTTTATCCATGGCAGATCTATGTTGGAATTTTCATGAAAGTAGTGATACAAGGCAACGGTTCCATTGGGTTCTTTTAAGGGGACCACCACTTCAAAATTTCCGTGATCTCCATTTTTAAAATCACTTTGGATAATACAGGCGGGGCCGGCTACCTCATCCCTTTCTCCCGTTATCCGCTGTGCCCTTCTCCATTCCATATTTTCTGCATCATTGTCCCGGTAATAATGCCATAACTCTTTTTTGCCGGTTAAAAGATTTTCTAATGGCAGAACTGCTTCAAAGTTTCCGTGCTCTCCATCGGCAAAATTGCTTTGTATAAGCCCTGCAGGGTAAATAACATTATGGAAGTCAGTAGGTAGTTCATCACCTTCGTTCCATTTATAGGCTACCTGGCCGTTTTCTTTTTTTGAATCCTTCCAAAAGTGTTTTACCTTATTGTTTTTTAGATGAGGATCAGAAGACCGGACAACCAGTACCTCCAGGTTGCCATGCTCATCACCGGATATATAATTACTTTGAATAAAGCTTACATAGATGCTGTTGTTTTGCATGTTTCCTGTTTTAATGATAAAATAGATCTAATAAACTACTATTGACTTCTCCTGCTGAAAAGAGAATTTTCAGTCGCCGTGAGTGTTTTCCTGCTGCCGGCTGCATTCCCGCCAACATGCTCCCTGGCCCGGCATTTTTTGAAAGCCAAATTTATATTTATTAGTGTTTCAAAATTATCATACTGAATTTTTAGCCGGAACAATTTATTATTATTGGAACATTATTTAAAAAAAGGGGTGGTTTTAAAAATATTGTTTTATGAAAACGGCAATAAAGACTTTGGTTGCCTGGTACATTTAATGATTATTGGATTAGCTGTTAGCGAGAGGCAGAATAGAGCCAGGACTCTTTCAATAATTCAGGTAAATATTTTTTTCATAAGTTTATACCATCGAATAAAGAGATCTGCCTTTGTCGTCTTGTATATGTAAACATCAACCAAATAATTATGGAAAGAAGAACATTCTTAAAAAGTGCCGCTGCTATTTCAAGCTTCACTGTTTTAAAGCCGGAAATTGTTTTTGGTTCCAGGGCAAATTCTGCCATAAATATAGGAGTGATTGGTTGTGGCAACAGGGGTACCGCAGTGATATCATCGATAATGGAAAATACCAACAGTAATATTATCGCTATCGCGGATATTTTTGAAGACAAGCTGCGAATTGCATTGCCAAGTTTCAACAAGTTGAATGCGGTCAAAGGTTTCCCGGCATTGAAAAATTCAAATATTTACCAGGGCTCAGAAGCGTACTTAAAGCTACTCGATAACAAAAATGTAGATGCAGTGCTTATCTCTTCTCCGGCATATAGCCATGTTGGGTTTCTTGAAGCTGCAGTACTTGCAGGCAAACATGTGTATTGTGAAAAGCCCGTGGCAACAGATGTTGACGGATGCAAAAGGGTGATGGCGGTTGGTGAAAAACTGAGCGGCAAGCAAAGCGTTGCTATCGGTTTCCAGATACGGTACGGAAGCCCCTATGTTGAAATGGTAAACAGGATACATCGAGGTGATATTGGTGACATCATAACGGCGCAGTTGTATTATTTTTCATCCGGAACTCCAATGATACCGCTGACTAATGCCGGTTATGATGAAATAAGAATACGCAATCATTATTATTTCCGGGCAATGTCCGGAGGCATATTATTAGACCAGGGTATTCATATGCTGGATGTTTGCAACTGGGCATTGAAGGGCCATCCGTTGCATGCAGTGGGCAAAGGTAATATAAATGGCCGCCCTGATTTCGGGGATGAATTTAGTAATTACCAGGTATTGTATCAATATCCTAATAATGTGAGTGTAAGCATTCATACAACAAAAGTAGGCCCCCAGTTTGGTGGTGTATGCTGCAGGTTTATCGGCACGAAAGGTAGTGCTGAAGCTAATTACAGCGGTGGTGTATTTCTTACCGGCGAGAACAAATGGGATTCCGGCGTCTCAAGAAGCGGGACTGAACTTACACCTGAGCAGCGGGCTTCAGGAGTTTTCCTGTCCGCGTTGCACGATGCTGATGCCAACAAGGAAAAAGCATTTATAGGCAGTATTGAATCAGGCAAATATTTGAATGAAACACGACAGGGAGCAGAGTCAACACTTACCGCAATACTTGGTAGAAATTCCGCTACTGCAGAAGAGGAAATGACATGGGATGAAATTTATTTTTCTGATGAAAGATTAGATCCGAAGTTGAATTTGTCACAGTTCGATAAATCATAAATTTTAAAAGGATTGGAGAAATTAAGTTATGGTTACTATTTGAAAACACAAGTACGCCCAACCTAAATTCAAGCTGCATACCTGCACCAATAGGGTGCATATTTTACTTATATCTTTTTAGGAATATGTACCTTGGCATTCGCATGCCCTGTATAATTTAAATCAATAATTTTAGAATTTATGATAAAAAAAACATCTTTGTTTTTAGTATGGGTTGTCTTTATTTTTCTTGCAAATGCTCAACCCGGGAAAATTATACAGCAAAATATATTGGATAGAAATGATTTAAATTTCCTTGAGAAACTTACTAAAGTAATTATTGATAGCTCCCGGATATTTCCGGGCCAAAGGATTACAAATGATTTCGGACCGAATAACACTGGTGGCATACTTGTTAAACCGGGAGGAAGAGACAGTTACCCATCTTTTTGGATACGCGATTATGCCATGTCGTTAGAAACCGGGTTTATTACCAGTGAAGAACAAAAACACATGTTGCTGCTTACTGCCTCCACTCAGTCTGGTAACACCTGGATTACAAAAAACGGCAGTATCGTTCCCTTCGGGGCCATAGCAGATCATATCCGGATTGATGATGGGTTGCCAGTGTATTTCCCGGGCACATACGATTATATAGAACAGGGAAATAAAACTTTTGGAATTTATCCACCCTATGGTGACCAGTTTTTCTTTATCCATATGGCGTATTATTACATTAAAACCAGTTCAGAATCTTCCATTTTAAATAATGAGATTGAAGGGTTTCGCCTGGTGGATCGCCTTGAAATTGCTTTTAATGTACCTCCTTCAAGGCTGGACAACCATATAGTATACACGACAGATTATTTCAGGGGAATTGACTTTGGATTCAGGGATGTGATTACTATTACCGGAGACTTATGTTATCCGTCAATTCTAAAATTCCGTGCTGCAAATGAACTTGCTGAAATGTTTGAAATGCTTAATATTTCGGCAAAAGCGAGTAAATACCGTTCGATTGCTTCCTCCATCAAAAATGCATTGCCAGGTTTGTTTATGGACAAAAAGGGTATGCTGCATGCCTCCACCGGTAAAGGGAACCAGGGGGACGTTTGGGCTACTGCATTAGCCGTTTACTTTGATGTACTTAACAAGGAAAATACTATGCTAGCCAGCCAGTCTCTGTCAGATGCTTATAGGAATGGGACACTGGCATATCATGGAAATATCCGCCATGTGTTGACCAGCGACGATTTTAATGATTCCACGGCATGGGAAATTTCGCTGGCGGAGAAAAATACTTACCAGAATGGAGCCTATTGGGGAACTCCTACCGGATGGGTTTGCTATGCCATAGCAAAAATTGATCTCCTCCTGGCTCAGCAATTGGCTAAGGAATATGTTGATGATTTGCGTGTAAACGATTTCAGGAAAGGATCTGCATTTGGAGCTCCTTACGAATGTTTTCATCCATCAGGTTTTCGTCAAAATGCATTGTATATGACCACCGTTAGTTGCCCGTATGCTGCATTTATATTTTTAGATCACTTACTAAACAATAAATAAGGATAGATAATAAACTTATCATTTTTCAACGATTCAATTGCTGTTAATAAAAGGAAGAGATTTATTCAACGCAGGTGAAATAAAAAAATAGCTAAAATAAATATCAGCATGCTATAGCTTAAAGCGAATTTGCAAAAGTTATCAAGTCCACTTGTAAGATAATCCTAGCTTTTTCATTCAGGGGGTATTATTTGAGGAGTACCCGGGATACATTAGGTCTCCAATGATTTATAGATCGTGCTGTGGAGAACCCTGCCGTGGTATGAGAGAAAGACACTCAACCATAACATCGGTTTTGTAACCCATATTTAATAGAAAAATCTCTATCTTTTCTGTTAACTTGAATGCACTAAAACCATCGGCATCAAAAGATTCTTTTATGATTGCAACCCGAGCAATATTTTCTTTTACCGGTTATAATTAATTGTAAACGCCACTAATTGTGGCTTTGAAAAATTACCATGTCTCCTTTAATATGAAAAAAATTATTACAACTATTATTGCGAATTGCTGTTTTCTTTTTATTTCATTTGGTCAGAATGGAGCGGTAACTTTTAGGTCTTCAGATACTGCCATGCAAAACGCTTTTAACCTGGCCAAAGAAATGACATTGCATTATCAGGGAAATCCAGGCGACTCTGTTGGCCGCTGGTACGAAGCGGCTTTGCCTTCCCGGGATGCATTTTGTATACGTGATGTTTCTCATCAATGTATAGCAGCAGAAATATTAGGAATGAGCAGGGAAAACAAAAATATGTTTACGCTATTTGCTAAAAACATTTCAAAAAATAAGGACTGGTGTTCCTATTGGGAAATCAATAAATACGGAAAGCCTGCACCGGTGGACTATAGAAACGATAAAGAATTTTGGTATAATCTTAATGCCAACTTCAATTTATTATACGCCTGTTTGCGTTTATATTTATGGACAGGCGATAAAACCTATATCAGGAACCCTGTGTTCGTAAGCTTTTACGAGATAACTATAAACGAATATATAGATAAATGGGTGCTGAATGCAGATTCGTTATTAACAAGACCAGCGTTTCCTAATGCACCAGGTAATTTTAATATCAATGATGATTTCCACAGATGCCGTGGGCTTGCATCCTATTCTGAAGATGTTCCGGATTTAAAAATCGGAGTAGATCTTATCGCTGCGATTTATCGTGGTTTGTTGTCCTACTCCTATATTCTAAAATTGAATGGAGATACAATAAAGGCTGAATACTATGAAAAGAAAGCAAAGTCTTATCAAAAAAACATAGAACAAGATTGGTGGGACGACAAAGATTCTCTTTATAAAACATATTACACCACTAATGGAAAATTTGGCAAAGGCAACGGGGAAGTTTTTTTATTATGGTTTGACGTATTAAAAGATAAGGAAAGAGTTCTTAAAACCATTGAACACCTCGTTTCAGAAAAGTTGAATATAGAAACCCAATCTTATTTACCTGTCATTTTATATAACCATGGCTTAAGAGAGGAAGCTTATGATTATATCATTCATCTTGCTTCCCCGGATACCAAAAGAAGAGAATACCCTGAAGTTTCATTTGGTGTTATTGAAGGAATTGTACAGGGACTTATGGGTATTGAACCCGATGCAGAAATTAACAGGATTTCTACGATCTACCGCGGTCAAAATGAAATAGTATGTGAATTAGACAGCTTACCTATTTTAGGAACAAACATTAGTATAAAACATGAACCTCAAAAAACATATTTCTATAACAATGGTGAAATTCCCATTTATTGGAGAGCACAGTTTGCGGGTAATTATCAATCCATATTTGCAAACAATAGAAAAGTTTTAGCTAAACATAAGCATGATAAGTCAGGAAATTTAATTTCGTTCATTGACACAAAGGTTAGTGGAGGTAAAAAAATGATTGCATCTTGCAGAAAATAGTCATAAGTGGAAAAGGATGATCTGCTTATAAAAATTTCTACTTGCAGTTGACAGGATGGTTGAACATGGAACAGTATTGCGCCGCGGTTCAACCATTTTGAATTTGTAAATAAGTTTCATTTAGTAAAAGGTAAATAATGAAAAATCAAATTCAGGTTATTTTAGTTGTAACAGGCCTATGTTTGATAGCGGGCCAATTATTCTCACAGGACTACCGTCGCTGGCAAATGAATCCCGATGGTTCCATATCGTGGCAAATCAAGAACAGTATTCCACACGACGACCATATTGAAATGAGTGGAAAAAGAATATCCTGTGTAATCAGGTATGGCGTTTCTGCTGACAGTTCCTTTTACGCTACCCGCAGCCTTGTGTGGCCGATGCTTAGAACGATTCCGAATAATACACATGCCAGTCTTACCCGCCGCTTTGCATTAGATGGTTTTCAGCTGGTAACTGTAAATTATAAACCATTATCTAGTGAAAAGGTTTCTTCAATATCACTCAATGGAACATTAATTGTAAAAAGTAAAGCTGATAATAATTTAGAACTAACCAGGCAGTTCTTCCCTTCAACATCATTGCCGGGCTACGGCGAAATTTATACTATTAAAAACACTTCAGGAAAACCTTGTGTAGTGGAAATACCTGCGATGAATAATGTTTACCATACCGATTCGCTTAAGGGAACAGAAGGTAGTTACGCTTTGCACGTTGACTTGTTTAACGGGGGAAATTTCAATCTTCAATCAAATGATTCTGTCAGCTTTTCTATTTTCTATTCAGGCCTTAAAGAAAAAGAACAGGCTTTAGCTGTGGATGTCGATAATGAAAAAGAAAAAAGGCTGCAATTCATCGGGGAGGTGTGGAGCAAATTAGTGCTTCAAACTCCTGACTCAGTATTGAACCGTGAATTTGCCTTTGCTAAGGTCAGGGCAGCAGAAAGTATTTTTGCAACCAAGGGTGGGCCAATTCATAGTCCCGGTGGAGAATCTTATTATGCAGCTATTTGGGCTAATGACCAGGCAGAGTATATTGGCCCCTTCTTCCCTTATCTCGGTTATGAATATGGCAACGAGGCTTCGTTGAATGCCTACCTTCATTTTGCAAGGTTCATGAATAAAGAATATAAACCAATTCCCAGTTCCATTATTGCGGAAGGTACTGACATTTGGAACGGTGCTGGCGACCGTGGGGATGGAGCGATGATTGCTTATGGTGCCGCCCGTTACGCACTAACCAGTGGGGATATTAAACAAGCGGAAAAATTATGGCCACTGATTGAATGGTGCCTGGAATACTGCCATCGGAAATTAAATAAAGAAGGTGTTGTTATTTCAAATTCTGACGAATTAGAAGGGCGCTTTCCGGCTGGTAAAGCCAACCTCTCCACTTCTTCTTTATATTATGATGCTTTAAATTCTGCAGTTTATTTGGGGGAAGCTTTGGGCAAAGAAAAAAGACAGCTTAACATTTATAAAGAACAGGCTTCAAAATTGAAAACAGCTATTGAAAAATATTTTGGGGCAAGAATAGATGGATTTAATACTTATAAATACTACAAAGAAAACGATACGCTGCGTGCATGGATATGCATCCCTCTCACTATGGGTATATACAATCGTGAAGCCGGGACTATTGATGCATTGTTCTCACCAAATCTATGGACGAAAGATGGACTTGCCAGCCTTGCGGGAGATAAAACATTTTGGGACAGGGCCACCTTATATGCTCTTAGGGGTGTATTAGCTGCTGGTGAAACAGACAGAGCGCTCAATTTTTTACATTATTATTCTAATCGCCGGCTGTTAGGCGACCACGTTCCTTACCCTGTGGAGGCTTACCCGGAAGGAGGCCAACGCCAGCTTTCAGCAGAAAGCGGGTTGTACTGCAGGATTTTCACAGAAGGGTTATTTGGTGTTAGGCCAACCGGTTTAAAAAGTTTCTCGTTTACTCCCCGGCTTCCAAAGTCATGGCCTGCAATGAGCCTTAAACACATTCATGCTTTTGACCGTGATTTTGATATTGTTGTTCAGAGAGGAGACAACAAGTTAAAAACAACGGTATCAGAAAATGGAAATAAAATAATTGATGAATTCATTAATGAAGGAAGTACAGTAGAAGTCAACCTGTTGAAGTAAATAAATTTTACAACCCGAAAAAATGATCGTGTTCTTCAAAACAGGTTATGGCAAATATTATCCGAATTCGGAGCAATATTTTGGTACGGCAGTGAAGGGCGATTCAGCTATTCAAAAATTACATTTCCCAGGCATTGATTCAACAGCTGCCTTATGGCTGGCGGAGTACAAAATAAAAGCCGTAGGAATTGATACGCCCAGTATAGATTTCGGGCAGTCAAAAAATTTCAAAACACACCAAATATTAATTGGCTCCGCAATGGCCGCTTTTGAAAAATGTTGCTAATATGGATCAGTACCCTCAAAAGTTGCATATGCTGTTGCTTGACCGATGAAAACCAAAAAGGGGAAGTGGAGGTCCTTTAAGATTGATAGCGTGGCTACCAAATTAATGGCTGGTTTTACATAATTTTTTTCTGGCCAATGCACGAGCCTGTGCATTCCAAATGCATCTACTTTTTTTCCTTCGGCACAAAATCATTCATTACCGCTTCTCTAATTAATGCGGGTGGTAAAATGCCCTGCGACAGGATGAAGTCATGGAAACGCTGCTGGTTAAATTTGTCACCGAGGGCTTTTTCTGCATCCTTTCTCAGGGCAATCATTTTAGTGCCGCGGGCATGTTCAATGGCAATACAAAAACGCCTCGCTCACCTGTGTTATTTAGGAATGGCGGCGCCACCATATGCGGCGCAGGCTGTTGAGCAGTTTAGGCTTCGCTGGCCAGCCGTATGATAGCCGGCCTGGCAGGTAGTGTTACCAAATGTTGTTTCCTGATGATATCTTCAATATCTGCGAGATGCCCTTTGTATACCGGCATAATGGAGTCGCTGATAAGCTGGTCTTTTTTCAAAAACTTTATTACATCCCGGTAATCCTTTGATGGCAGTTTGTATTTTTTTGCTACCTGTTCAGCAATTGGCTTCATCTGGTTTTGTATATCTGTAAACATAGTGTGAGCCATTTCAGCAATTTCGGCAGGCGGGATGTCGATACCATAACCTTCCAGGGCAAGTTTATATTCTTGTAGTGGTAGCCTAAAATCGGTGCGGGCATTTGGCAACACATTGGCTTCTACCCATGCGTCATAATCTTCTAATTGTTTTTTGATAACTGCGTATGCTTCTTCCCAGCCGGTAATGTTATATTTTTTAAACAGTTCGGCAATGCCGTCAACCATGCTGGCATTGCGGGAAAGCTCAACCTCCATTGCTTGTTTTGACGGATAGATCATAGCAGGCTTGTTCATTTGTTCATTGGTGCGCTCCTGATATATAGCGGTTACCGGCTTGTAGCCATCTTGTAAACCCGCATATTTACGTAAACGGCACAACATTATGCGTATTGAAGAAAGCCCCCCCGATTTAAAAGATGATCGAAAAAATAAAAAGCCTCCGAAGTTAATACAGCGGGGGCTTTTTGCAATACGATGTTCAGCGACACCGCCAGTGAAGTGATTGCGATTTTTTATAAGGTGTTTTGCAGTGTTTTTGAAAAGATGG
>JBKJRY010000262.1:0-22953 GCA_046593045.1 Chitinophagaceae bacterium
GTGCCATCGCAGCATACTCATTCTTCCCCAAAAAACCTTCTATCAAAATTGATATACAAGAAACTAACCCTTACCTTATCGAACAATTAAATCAACCAAAATTAATAGCCGCTTAAATCGAACTCAGGTTAATATTCACTTGCGTCGCCTCAGCATGATCTATAATGTTAGTAAGCGCTTCCTGGCAAATTCTGAAAAAGTCTATTTTAATCTCCTTTGTTAGACTTTCTTCCTCATATTTGCCTTGGTAATCACAGGGTATTCCATTTAATATTGAAAATTCTTTACTGAGCCACGCCAGCGTATCATTCAATCCAAACAGATCCAGCATATTTGGGCTGATTGAAAAAGATATTCTTTGAATTTTTTTTATAAGCAACTCCGAGACGACAGCAGCGTTCTCGATCCTGCTTTTTGAGGATACAGGTAAACCGTTCATGTTAGCAGCTATCCAATTTACATCCAGTTTTACCGCGGCAGCCAGCTGTGCCACTTCCTCATGTAATTCATAGGCAAGATATTTTCTATCTTTTTCTATGCTGCTTTTAAAATGGGAGGCCAGGCTTTTAAATGCCCTGTATTTTTCTTCAACTACCTTTTCTATCTTTTTTCTCTCCGTAACATCTTTGGCAATAGCAAACACAATCTCTTTATCTGAAAAATAAACGGAAGTCCATTCGAGCCATATAACTTCACCGTTTTTTGACAAATATCGATTTACAAAGTTATGAAGCACTTCGCCATCAAGTAACGTCGATCTCCTGTCGTGAGTCAAATCTTTGTCATCATGGTAAATAAATGATGAAATCGGCGCAGCATATAATTCCTCCTCGGTATATCCTAGTTTATTGATAACCGCAGGATTTACTTTTTTTAAAAAACCGGCTTTATCAGGAATGCATACGAGATCAGGTGTTCTTTCAAAAAAATTGAATAATTCAAATTCGGTGTTTAGTAATTCTGTCATATTCTAATCTTACATCAAAATTCTTTTAATCATGGAGTAATTCTGTGTTTTATATTTTAATAAAATAATGGGATGTACTTTGAATAGCGTTAGAGTGAGAGGTCCTTCTAATATTATCAATTACGATAATAAATTGGCATTCCTCCTGAAACGCCATGGAATAATAACAGTAAAAATATCGAAACAATTGCGCAGTGCTAAAGGTTATTACATTGTGAATTTATGATTTACATAAACAATTTGATTAGTAACACACGGTGCTGATTAATATTTGCTATAACACGTTAGCCTTTCTTCTTTTTATACTTATTTTCAAAGATTTCGCCTCTATCTTTTCATCTCCTAATAGTACCCCCCACTGCTTAAGGCTTTCAATTCTATCGAAGATAATTTTAGCCATTGCAATTACAGGAATGGATAAAAACATACCGGAAATTCCCCAGATCATTTCTCCCAGCACAACTCCGAGGAGTGTAATAAAAGCGTTGATCCTTACTTTGGAACCTACAATTAATGGAAGTAAAATATTACTATCAATAAGATGGACGGCCACTACTGTAACTGCTACCAATAATACTTTTGTAGCCATTGCCGTAGTTGCGAAAGTGATAATGATATTGAGCAACAGTGCCGAAAAAATGCCAATGTAGGGAACGATATTAAACAGGGCGGTGATAAGACCAAGAAGTATTGCATACTTTATACCGAGAAGCAGGAAAACTGTACAACAAACAACTGCTACAGTACTCATTTCAAGGAAAAGTCCTACTACATATTTTCTTATAATGTACTGCACTGTCTCAACTATATCATACACCTTTGCCTTGTTTTCTTCTTTAAAAACATCTACCAAAAACTTAAGCAATCTTCTCCTGTAGAAGAGCATAAAAAAGGTATCAAGAATTACAAAAACGAGAAATAATAAAATGGAAGAGACAGAAAGAAAGGTTGACCCGATGGGGTTGCCGTTTTTATTTTAGTTGCAGCTGATTGCACATAGTTCATTTGTTTATCCATGTTTACATGAAACTTATCTGATATCCACTGCTGAAAGTTGTGCAGCGATTGAAGTACCTGTTCCTTCAGCATAGGCAAGTCGCGCGCAAGTTTGGTGATTTGCGAACCTACCAGCAACAGTACAACTGTAATACATAACAGGAACAACAATAAGGCTAATGCAGAGGATGCGCTTCTTTTAAGTTTTAGTTTTTTTCAAAAAAATTTGCCAGCGGTAGTAATAATATAGAGAAGAGTAATCCAAATACAAGAGGGGATAAAACTTCCTTAACTAAGATACTTAAATAGCCTAGCGCAAGAATTGCAATAAGCACCATTGCCAGCTTAAAGTAAAAAGGCTGAGGATTTGAGTTGGAGAGATTCATCAGGCTATATGTTTTAAAATAATGTAAAGGAAATCAAATTTTGAAATAGCCTTAAAGATTTATTATGACTGGATTCCTGCCCGGCAAAACGGATCTTATGTAAATGCTTATCATTTACAGCCGGTTATTTTAAAAGATCCCAATCAATAATTTGTGTTCACTATTAGGCGAGTTGATGATTATCCAAATCCTCGCTGATGGTTGACAGGAGCAGGACCGTTACTGTCCACGTAATAATATTTTGAATTTTTCAATTTGCCGCCTGTGCCTTAAAATATGCACGATAGCATGCTCGGTTATTTGTTCTATGTCATAGATCTGTCCCCATGAAGTTGTCAACTTTTTGCTATTGTCATTTTCCTCAAGCTGGTTATCCGTGATATTTTTAAAGGTTTCTATCGCGAAAACAAAAACAGCCCTTAAGGCATTTTGGTAATCTGTTACGGACGAATGAAACGAATAATCCGGGAACTCAATCCTGCTTCCTTCAAGCTGCCTTATATAGATCGCATAAGCATACCCGGATTTAACAATGTGAGAAAGAATTGTCTGAACAGATTTACAATTGGGGTCTGTCGTTTTACTATCTGCAATCGTTACCAGTTCTTCGCCGGTAATGTCGTCAATTGTACGGTGTAAGTCTGTTATTGCCCTTTCATATTCGTCAAGCAATGCTCCGACGGCGCCCTCTCTGTATGTTTTAGTCATGTTATTTTTTTTGGGGTAAAGGATTTAAGCAAACTATAATGCTATTTTTTCAAAAGCTTTTCATGTATCTTTTTTCCTTCTCTCACTATTATCTCTATAATCTCCTCAATATCTTTCTTTGAAGTCCTGAAATTTACAATACAGCCACGTAAGCAATACTTTTTTTCTACTAAAGCATTTGATAAAAATACTTCGCCTGCCTGTTGCAGGTCATTTAATAAGAGTTCATTCAGCTTATTTAAATATACTTCCATTTCTTCACTGCCATCATTATAGCCTGGCGGAGCGTAACGCAAGGTTGTAATGCTTAAGTTTTGCGTTACAGCTTCAAGTTCCGGATGGCTCCCAGCTTTTTCAAATAACAATTTGGATAGCTGAATATCTTCATCGATCATTTTAATATAACCGCTGCGGCCCACCTGTTGCAAAGCAAGCCACACTTTTAGTGCTCTGAAACCCCGTGAATTCTGGAATCCGTATTCATAATAATTTTGAGTTAAGCCTTCATCATCATTGCCAAAATTATAATATACAGGATGGGAACTGTAAGTCTCTATTAAATGATGTGGATTTTTTACTAATGTACAACCGGCTTCCAGGGGGCTGTACAACCACTTATGCGGATCAAGAGCAATAGAATCTGCTTCTTCAATACCTTCAAACATCTTTTTTAAGCCAGGGATAACGGCTGCGGGTATCCCATATGCTCCGTCCACATGAAACCACAAGTCATAGGTTTTGCAAACAGAAGCAATAGCTTTTAGATCATCAACAGCTCCCGTGCTTACATCTCCGGCTGTACCAATTACCATAATTGGCTTATATCCACTTTCAATATCTTTTTTTATTGTTTGTTCCAGGATTTTGTTATCCATTTTATTATTCGCATCTGCCTGTATCCACCGAATTGATTTGGTACCGAGCCCAAATAAAACAGCAGCCTTTTCAATCCAGGTGTGTGTAGTTTTTGAGCAATAAACAACCAACCTTTGCTGAACGTTTGAGATGCCATCTTCTTTAATATTTTTAGGTGCTTTTGCGGTTCTCGCTGCCAGGAAGGCAGTGAAATTTGCCATGTTACCTCCGCTAACTAATATGCCTCCGTAGGAAGGCAAAACACCAATAAATTCCGCAAGCCATCTCACTGTTTGCTTTTCAATTTCAGTTGCTACAGGGCTTAAAATGTTTGCGCCAACATTTGGATTTACAGCGGCTGCCAGTAAATCTGCCAATGCACCAATTGGGGCTGCAGAGGAGGTGATATAGCCCAAAAACTTTGGATGCCCGTTCAGCAGAGAATGATTAAGAACTAACTCAGAGGCTTTGGAAAGTAATTCTTCCAAAGGTGTGCCGTTTTCGGGTAGTGGGGAAGTACCAATTATCTTTTGCAATTGCTCCGGCGACTCGCCGGTCGTTACTGGTCTTTTCTCAATTGTGTCAATAAAATCAGCAATTGTGTCGATAAGCTGGTAGCCAGTCTTTTTAAATTCATCTTTACTAATTTCAATGGGAGATTGACGATCGTTTATCATTATATTATTTTTGTATGTGGCATTGCTTTATGTACAGCAACTGTTAATCACAACAAATTTATAATTATCGTTCGCTTTTTTAACGGGTTGTTTTCATAATGAAGAAAATAATTTTTGCAATATTAACTTACAAATTTATGCACAGCGTATAATTCTGAGAGATGTTTCTGTTTCAGTTTTTCTATTTATCCAGGAACTCTTTAATAAATTCGACAACTAATTCAGGTATTTTACTTCCTTCTTTTGCAGTGCATATTTCACCTATGAAGGAACCATGAATGCCTGGCAGTATCATTAATCCGGCATTAGGAATTAAATGCCACATTTTCATTGAATGTTCCGGCAGTGCTACATCCTGGTCACCTGGCAAGTAATGGAAGTATATTGCCAAATGTGGTTCTTATAGTAGAACCTCCTCCATGAATTAAGACCAGGGGTACTCCATATCCATGAATCTCATAGTATATTTTAAGGCCATTTACAGGGGCATATCCACTGGTGCTGTCTGGTGTTGCGTTTGTACTTTTTTTTTCTGAACCAGTATTTAATTGTTTATCAGTAGCCATATTTTATTATTTGATTTTACAACTCAAAATTATAATTGTTACAAGGATCGTAATACAGTTTTTTGCATCTTGAAACTGTATACAAATATATAAATAGAAGAAGCGAATCAGGAGGATAAAGAAGACAATCTTGCAGGGCAATTGCGGCAAATAAGTTTATTCATATATTCCTGTTTGCAGAAAGTATTTAATCAAGAAACCAGCATTCTTCTCAAATAAAATTTAATTTGAAAGCGAGTCTGACAGTCTTATAAATTAGGCAACTATATACGAAATACACGAAGGGAAGTGATTAGTGTAGAGTGGTTAGTAGTTACCTTTTTTCAGGCTTTCTTTACCTGCTTTTCTTCTTTGTTCTTTTTTATAACTTTAAATACATCTGCAAACGTTCCTTTGATAGAAAGTTTGAATTTGGCTACAGATATAACAATCGTGAAATAACTCGATATAAACTCCTTACATAAAGTTTTATGATGCAGTACAAGGCAGCTATAATAAAACATTGTCTTATCGTAAATTAATAAACAAAGGAGTTTCAAAACAAACACTTGACACTATTAGCACATCATTTGAAAATAAGCGTTCAGATAGCGATTTACTCAATATGACGGACGAAATAGACCCCAGCCCACCGAATAAAATTTAAAACCTCTTAATTGAGGCTTTTTTATTTTATGATATTAGCTTCATTCAACTGAATAATTAGATTTATTCTTTGATCTGGATTGAGCGTATCCTCGATTGGTTTACTTCTAAAGACGCGAAAATCAGACACTTGATATATATCATCTAAAGGAATTTCTGACAAAGACAGTTCCTTTCTTAACTCTGCTCTTAAAGACTGTAGCAATTTTTGTGAATTTCTATTTTATTATCCAAAATATATTCATTCGCTATTCTTATTGTTTGTGTGTCAGCAAGAAGTCCAATTTGACCTAATGCTGATTCAGCATACTTCGAATAGATATAAGTGCCTATATTACTTTCTCTGGTTGTATCAGATACATATCTTGAAGACATATTTTCAATTCTATAGTAAGCATTTAGTAGGTATTTTACTTTTAAATCTCGCTTTTTCTCTCGTATTGCCGTTTCATTATTTAAATATCCGGTTATAAACCAGCTAACTATTGTTAATGCAAAACCTATTGCAAATATGATATTCTTATCGAAGTCTTTTTTACCTACATACTGGTAAATTAACCATAGGAATAAAAAAAGAGCAGTAAAAATAACTGGAATAGATAGTAAGTCTTTATCTACACAAAAGAATATTACAATTCCAAGTAAAATAATAACCAAGCCAATTATTGACGTTTTGATATGCTTATTCATCTTTTCTTGGAAAAATAATGATTCCAAGAAGAAGTATCAAAAGAAACGCTGCACCAATCAAAAAAATAGACAGTCTGGGATCATCTGTGAATATTAAAAGAAGGTAAATTAAAGATGATCTTAGTTTACTTCGCCCATTGTGTATATAGTTGCCATAAATTATCATGGTTCATCCAACAGCATTTGGGAAGAAATGCCAGCAAATACCTTATGAGAGCATTAAATGACCTGGGAATTTATTCTTTTATAAGTTTATATACCGCGCCTTTTGATCCATTCTTTGTTTTCAAAATTCCCATTACATATAGCTCTTTATTTTCATCAGCATCGCAACCACAAATTAAGAAGGGATCGGTAGGTTTGTTAAGAACTTTCAATTGTTGTCTTACCCATTCGCCTGGTTCGCTTTTCATTAATGCAAACATATTGCCGTTAAAATCAGCAAAAACATATTTATTGTTTAACAGGGGAATGTCCTTTCCATAATAGAAACTTCCACCTATAATACAAATACCATCTTTACGTGCATATGCATTAATGGGTGAAGTAAATGAGGTTTTATCAATTGAATTAATTTTTTGATAAACACTGTCTCCTTCCATGATTGGCCATCCATAATTGGCTCCTTTTGAAATAATATCTATTTCCTCCTGTTTCTCCTGTCCCACATCAGCACCAAATACCTGGTGAGATTTTGGATCAAAAGAAAAACGCCACAATTTGCGAAAGCCATAAGCCCAAATTTCAGACCTTTGATTTTTTATCCCTACAAATGGATTGTCGGGCGGAATAGCATAAGGCGTTTTATTTACATCAATCCGAAGCAATTTTCCATTCAGAAAATTTAAATTCTGTGCAAGATGTTTGTAAGTGGTATCCCCAGCGCTATCATCACCGATAGAAATGTATAAATAACTATCAGGGCCAAACGCTATTTCGGCACCGTTGCCATAAACAGTACTTCCTTCCAGTTCAAATACATGATGCCCGCTTTTAACATCAGCTTCATCCGGATTTTCTTTAGTAACTGTAAATTCAGCAACGACAAGCTTGGTTTTGTTCGCATGAATGTTAGTTGCACCGTTATAACATACATAAAATTTCTTGTTCATTGCAAATTTGGGATGAAATGCCATACCGAAAATTGTTCCCAAGAGCGGCGGCTTAGTTTGTTGCACAGGCTTTGTGGAGATATCCAGGAAAGGCTTTTTTAGTAATGAATCACCTTTCATTATCCATATTTTACCCATATTATCAGCAATAAACCTGCGATGACTATTATCAGGCGGAATAACCATTTGAACGGGAGCGGTTAGTGCATCAGTAATCATTTGAAACCTGATGCCGCTCGAGTCATTCACTGCTAATTTTTCCTTGGCTGCCAGCCTTGCCTTGGCGTGGTTACATGCATATAAAGTGGCAACTACTGCAAACGTGCCAAAATAGATCCAAAACATTTTCATAATAATTGTTAATTGAATTTAGATATATAATAATTTTTTTATCGGGAATTTATTTTGCAGCTCCCATCCCGCCAATGACCAACCAGCCTTATCTGTCTTCTTCCACGTATGATTAATTTTAATGTTAGCTCTTTTATTTATTTCATCCTTATCATTTGTCCAGGTTTGTGCGACATCATAAGATACTATCACGATGTCATTAAATACGTTTTCAACTTTCAGGGTTAGTGTATAGTTATAAACGCCGCTTTTATTTTTATATAATTCCTCCAACAAATCAGTAATATGTTCTTTGTTTCCAATGATGTTGTTGCTTGGGTAACCAATAAAACTTTCATCCCATAAAGTGCGATAGGCCTGCAGATCTTTGGCCTTTACATATTTCCAATAATTCTCCCCGAGCTGCCATATTTCATTTTTTTTGTTCAACAGAAGTTGGAGTATCATTTACACTATTCACCTCAATCCAATATCTATCAGGGTCCTGGAAAAAAATTTGTTTGATGCCATCCGCACGGATATTTACTGTATTGGGTTTGCCAGGCCAGTCGGAATAGGGGATTTTTAGTTCTATGATCCGCTTTACAAAATCATCAAAATTTTGCGTTGATAAACCAAGATGTATCGCTTTATTAATGCTGATATTTTCTTTTATTACTGAGATCAGGTGCAATTCTCTTCCGTCTGCCAAAGCAAACCATCGAATACCTTCTATTTTTGAACGGTTGGTTATTTCAGGGAGCATCAGCACTTTTTCATAAAATTCCGCAGAGCGGTCTACATCTTTTACTGAAAGGGCCACGTGGTTAACCGAGAATCTATATGTTGCGTTGTCCTGTGCCTGCAGCAATCCTGTGAATGAAATTGCAATAAGGAAGAGGTTTATTTTTTTCATAAACGTAAATGTCAAATCTTTTAAAAAATATTGAATTGGTGCCCGTCAAAATATGAGCAGTCTTCAATTTGTTTTTCATTTCGCTCCATTCCAGTTCTTTGATTTTATTGGACGAATAAACTATTCAAGTGCCGGCGTATTGTTTCCTCCATCCAGTAATACTTTCCAACTTCCGTCGGGGTGCCTCTTCCACGCTGTAAAATAGTTGCCATAGAAAGTGGTATCCTCTGCAATAAACTTCCAGTTGCCCCATGTGAATCCCAAGTCTCCCGATGCAGCTACTTCCGCATTTACGGCCCTCCATGAAATTGTTTTCACATCATTATCCTTATCAAAAGAAGCCGCAAAAGCGGCTTTACCAATTACCGGCAATTTGTTGGTCCCAAGTTTCACAATATTGCTGTCCGCATAAAAAAGAATTGAATTATTGAAGCCATCTTTTGCTGCCATGTCACTCATTGATTTATCCGCGGCAATCATTTGTTGTTTCAGTTGGTCTTTATTGTTTATATACTGATGGTTGCATGAAACGAAAAATACGGTAATTATTACAATTTGTTTTGTCATTTTTTAGAGTTTACCGGTAAAGATAGAAATGCGAAATTTCATCTCCTGGAGCACAACTTTAGCCATTTTCAATGCTGGGAGACCCGAATATATTGGTTAACACTGAAACGAGATTACCAGGAACTTTCCACCAATGAATTTCTAATGTATTATGTATAGCTACCGTTGCATTCATTATTGACCACAAGATAATGAGATGTTCTATTATCGAAATTTCAAATTATACAAATGAATACAAATTTTTCACCTGCAATATTAGCTTTACTCCAATTTTGATCAGGAGAATGGGCAAAAATCAGGCGGGGGTTCCCGAAACTTATTCAGGAAACTTTTGCCGTAATTCATAATATGTAGGTATATTAACTTTTAACTTCGAATACATGGGAGAATGAAAACCGGTACTTATATTTTTATTTGACTGTGATAGTCGTATACAATTCAGATTTCTTTTTTTAAAACTGATTATTTACAAAAAGAAATTTTTAATTGGATTTTCAATTTAAAAATTATTTATGAGTAAACTCGTATTAATTTTTAGTTTCTTTTTTTTGCTGACTATCTCCTGTAGTGTCACTGGTCAAAATAAGACCGGGTGCACTATTGTTGATTCCTGGCACTATAGTAAAGTGTTCGCGGAAGCCCGCAACTATCGTATATTCTTGCCTGCGGGTTATTTCAAAGATCCTACAAAAAAATATCCTGTAATTTATTTCCTTCATGGATGGTCCCAGCGTTATTTTGGAAGCAGTAACCATTATGCTGATTTTGATAAAGGGGACGAAAACGATGGAGACAATATTGCCAGTTATGTTTCATCTCATGATGTTATTGTTGTAAAATCTGATGGGTATAACAGGAGTACTGATGAAGAATATTATGTGCGACCATATAACATTGGGCCTGTAGAAACCTATCGGCAGTTCCCCGTTTATTATCCTGAGCTTATTAATTATATCGACAACTCCCATCACACGATTGCCAACAGGGAGCACCGTGCTATTGCCGGTCTTTCCATGGGAGGATTTATGGCGTTTTGGATCGCAGGAAAGCAGCCAGATCTATTTTCGGCAACCGGCAGTTTTTGTGGTTCTCCTGAGTTTGAAGCAGGCCCTGAAGATTTTCCTGCTGAATATCGCCATATTGATATGTATAAAAATTATGGGGGAATGAATGTTCGCCTTCATTATGGCGACAGTGATTTTATTCGCAGTTATCATCGTAACATGGACAGGGTTTGGCCGCAGGTGATGGATAATTATGAAAGCAGGATTTATCATGCGGGACATTCTACTTGCGGGCTTGGCGACATGTTTAATTCTCTTCTTAAGACTTTTGCGCATCCTGTGCCAAGGCCGTCTCAGTGGAATCATTTTGATGTGTATCCCGAATTTTCAGTTTGGGGTTACGAGATGAGTTCCAACAGAATTGACCCCGGTTTTACAATGTTGGAAAATGTTGATAGAAACGGGTTCAGGTGTACAGTAAGAGAATTTCTTCCCAACGGGGAGCTAATACCATTCGTTAATTTGACAATAACTACCGCCGCGCTGTACGAAAAAAATCAATTGTATGTTATCAACGATGTTAATATCACTAATTTAAAAACTAATGTAAAAACCATTCGCAGCGATAGCATGGGAAGATTAAAAATTTCCATTAATGGCAGCATACACGAAATTGGAATTAATAAGAAAATAGCCAGGCCAAACATTTGTATTGCATCAGTTGAAATTGCAAACATGAAATGGGCCACAGACCACAAAGAGGTTTCAGTGTCCATTAAGTTGCTTAACAAAGGACTTTCTGCCGCAAAAAATATAACAGCAAAATTAACCGTCGAGCGAAGCGGAACAAATATTATACAAGGCTTATCCCAATTTCACAATATTGCAATAAATGAAATAAAAAATTCTCCCTTGCCATTTATATTTCTGGTGAATTCAGATACCATTGAAATTGTAAAATTCAAATTAACTATACACGACGATAGCAACAATGAATGGGTTATTTTTTTGAAATACCAATATTGAAGGGGGTGGCAGAGATAAAAGACTTTACGATAGCAGATGGAAAAATATTTACAGTTGCAAAAGCCGCTCTTGATAGTGAAACGGTTTTTTTAGGAAATGGGAATGGTGATGGTATTGCAAACCCCGGAGAATCAATTGTAATCCTGGTGAAGGATGGTGACAAATACCGACGTACTAATTTATCTTTTTCAGATAAGTATGTAAATCCTTTTGGAATCAATGTTCGAATGTCGGATAACTGGGCTTCGTTTGATTATGTGGGTGCCTCGGCCAAATACTCTGTTCCTTTGATAGCTTCGGATTGTCCCGAAAATCATCGTATTGATTTTTTTGCGGAATACTGGCTTCCGGACTACCCGCTGCATATTATCAGGCAGGGAAAAATTAACCTAGAGGTGAAGGGAAAGGACAGCACACCACCAATAATAAGTTGGGTTCATATTCCCGGCGATAACATTCTGAGGGTTAAAGTTTATGATGGTTCGGAAATTAAATACCTCAAGGCAACATTTGTCCCAAAAGCCAGCACGGAAAAATCCTTCGATGTAGAATTGAAAGTTGATGAATTAACAGGGGATAGAAGTGAGCCAGGTAATATCTTCAGTAGAAAAATTCCTGAACAGGAATTTGGTTTTTACAATGTTATTATAGAAGCGAGAGATTCCTTTGGAAATAAAAAGGTGAAAGAATTTCCTGATGTATTACTGTTACATTAGAATTTAATTTGACAATTATGGTCAATCAGGTAGTATTTTTATTACATTCACATGGAAGGCTTATCACACACGGATGTTAACCGTGCTGTGCAAATAATATCATAAATCAATCTATAGATTAATGAAAAATATTTTTCTGATCATTGCAGCTACTGCGCTTCTTCCTTTGTATTTCTTTAGCTCGTGCAACTCCGGCGCGTCTTCCGATGATAGTTCAATTTCTACCGATCCTTCGACTATTGCAAAAGGCGAAAAATCTTTTGTTGAAAAATGCGGCGGCTGCCATAATTTTTCCCAGGACGGTATTGGCCCTCAATTGGGCGGTATAACCAGTGAAAAACCTGTTGAATGGATAAAAAATTTTATCAGTAATCCTAAAAAAGTAATTGAAGCTGGCGACACGACAGCTCAAAAATTAATTAAACAATACAAAGCGCTCATGCCATCGTTTGATTATTTGACGCCGGAAGAAATGGATGCAATTCTTGCATTTATTCATACCAAAAACAAGGTGGTAAGAGCAATGGTGCAAGCAGATACAAATGATATAAAAAATCCGATACCTGATTCTATCAAAACCTCGGACCTGGTGGTGGATATTGATTCTGTAACTCAAATTCCTCCGTCTTCTGATCACATACCAATAACGAGAATAACCAAGCTGGATTATGAAACCAAAACAGGAGATTTATATATTCTTGATCTTTGCGGGAGACTGTATAAGCTACAAAACGGACGCCCGGAGGTTTACATGGATATGGCGAAGTTGGAACCTGGATTTATTAATCAACCAGGCCTGGCTACCGGCTTTGGAAGCTTTGCCTTTCACCCTGACTTCTCAAAAAACGGGCTTCTATATACAACGCATTCTGAGCCTGCCGGTGCAGCAAAAGCTGATTTTAATTATTCCGATTCTATACCTGTTGTACTGCAATGGGTATTGACGGAATGGAAAACAGATCCCAAAACTTTTCCTTTTTCCGGAAAGGGAAAAGAGTTGTTGCGAATTGATATGCCAACAGCAATTCATGGGGTTCAGGAAATAACTTTTAACAGGCAGTTGAAACCTGGCGATAAAAATTATGGCCTGCTGTATATAGGAATAGGAGATGGGGGAAGCACCGAAATCGGCCATCCGCTGGTATCCATGCATCCTGATAAAATATGGGGAAGTATCATTTGTATAGATCCTTTCGGAAGTAATAGTAAGAATGGTAAATACGGGGTTCCTGCAGGCAATCCATTCAGCAAAAACGTTGGGAACAATTTCGTTCAGGAGATCTATGCCTATGGTTTTAGAAATCCGCATCGGATTACATGGAGTAAGTCAGAACAGATGATTGCTGTCAATATCGGGCAGAGTAATATTGAATCCGTAAACCTCGTATTACCCGGGCATTTCTACGGGTGGCCTATCAGGGAGGGTACTTTCATGGAACGTTTTTTCAATGATGTGGGTAAAGTTTATTCGCTGCCTCCGGATGATTCAATCTATCATGTAACGTACCCGGTTGCCCAGCTTGATCATGATGAGTCAACCGCTATTTCCGGAGGATTTGAATATCGTGGTAATGGAATCCCTCTTTTAAAAGGAAAATATTTATTCGGAGATATAGGAACGGGCAAATTGTTTTATGTGAACATGAAGGATATCAGTTTGGGAAAACAAGCAGTCATCAAAAAATGGAACATTGCTATGAAAGGTGTGCCCACGAGTCTTGCGACTCTTTGCAGGAATGATCGTGTCGACATGAGATTTGGTATGGATAGCGAAGGGGAATTGTATATAACAACCAAGGAGGATGGAAAAATATATAAGTTAGTAAGCGCCCATTTAAAAAACTGAGTGCCAATAAATCTTACCGAAGGTGATGGTTTAAACGTGTTTCATAAAAAACTTTGACTCAATTAATAAATAAATCTGGAAGAATCGAATGACAAATTCTTTGAGAGGCACCCCTGAATATTACTCTTCTAAATCTATTACCCGGGAATTACTGCGCATTCCTGTGTTAGTTGCCGCCCTGGGATATATGGTAGATATGTATGACCTGTTTCTTTTCAGCATTGTACGAGTGCCGAGTTTGAAATCATTAAACCTTGCGGAAGATAGTATCATGAGTGATGGTATTATGTTGCTCAATTTGCAAATGGCGGGGCTGCTTATTGGAGGAATCGTTTGGGGAATACTGGGAGATAAAAAAGGACGGCTCTCTGTTTTGTTTGGTTCCATCCTCATTTATTCTTTGGCAAATATTGCAAACGGATTTGTAACTTCTTTGGGTGCATATGCTGTGTTGCGCTTGTGGCAGGGTTCGGACTTGCAGGTGAGTTGGGTGCTGGCATTACACTGGTAACAGAAATACTGCCGAATAAAATTCGTGGATATGGAGCAACACTGGTTGCAACAATGGGTGTGTTTGGAGCATTGCTTGCATATTTGATTTCCTGGCTTTTTGACTGGCGCGCATCGTATTTTATCGGTGGAGGGCTTGGTTTGCTACTCATGGCAATGCGGATAAAGGTGTTTGAATCCGGCATCTTCCTAAAAATAAAAGAAAAAAATATTAAGAGGGGAGACATCCGGATGCTATTTAATAATAAAACCCGGTTATTAAAATATGTAACCAGCATTGTAATTGGAATGCCGATATGGTTTGTTGTGGGCGTATTAATTACTTTCTCTCCTGAATTTAGAAAAGCACTGGGGATTGACCAACCTATTGATGCAGGAAAGGCCGTCTTGTTTGCTTTTGCCGGCCAGGTGGCAGGCAACATTATAAGTGGTGCGCTCAGTCAATACCTCCAAAGTAGGAAAAAAGTTATTTTATTATTTATGCTCGCATCATTTCTCTTTGTGCTGTTATATTTATTGGTACCGGTGAAGCATCCTGGTTTATTATATTTACTGGCTGCCTGCCTTGGATTTTGCAGTGGTTACTGGACGCTTTTCATTACTGTTGCCGCTGAACTTTTCGGCTCTAATCTACGAGCCACAGTAGCTACTACGGTACCCAATTTTGTAAGGGGAACCATCATCCCTATGACCGCTCTTTTTTTATTGATGAAAACCAGTTTGGGAATAATTTATAGTGCCTTAATTGTGGCCTTCGTTACTTATGCTATTGCGCTTATCTCACTTTTTTTCCTCGAGGAAACTTTTAAGAAAGACATTAATTATATTGAGGAAGATTGATGAGGTTTTGAAAACCTGTCACTTTCAAAGATGATAATACTCCTGGTATAATTTTTCTATATCCCCGCTACTCATCTCTCCGTTATGAACAATGATGCGATACGAAAGATGCAGCCCTTTCTTTGGTAATTGTACGGGTATGCGTCCCGGGTAGGGAATGTTTTGCATACTTGTTGTGCTGCGCAAAATCCATGGGTATTTGCCTTCGGGAATTGGTGCATATCCAAAAACCACTACACCGCTTTTTGGGAAATTTTTACCTGCAAATGACCCGGTAAAATCCATCCACGGTCCTGCATACACGGGTGTCTCCTCGGGTAACACTTCTTTATTTTGTGAAATAAATGAAAGATCGCCAGGGAGTTTTAATCTCAGGCAAAATCCTCCATAGCCTTTGTGATCATCTGATCCGCCAATTTTCAAATGGTCAACAAGTGGGAACAATTGGATATCAAAATCCATTATACGGTATTGATTCATTGACTTATATACCGTAATGATTGTTTCTTCTCTCACGATGGGTTTAAGCTGATTGTCAGATGATATTGTATTCCATATCATTTGCGAATGAAGAGCAATTTTATTCTTCTCCTTTTTTATTTTAACCTCTGCCGGTTTCCATCCAATATGGTCCGACATCCAACCATCAGCTATGTTTTTATCATTTAATAATATTTGATGCCAGGCCCAGAAAATACCCCTGTGATAAGGATGATCTGCAGGCATGTCATCGGTTAAAATAGTTTCATTCAGGCTATAGAGAGGATGTACATATCCTGCTCTTTCATATTCGCCATTCACGGTTTTTGGCTGCACCTGGTAAAACAAAACTTTTTTACCACCTTCCATTATCTCAATGCCTTCGCCTGTGTTTATTGTTGTAAAATGTTGGGCATACAACCCCGTATGTACAATTAAAGAACAGATCAGGCCGAAGAAAAGCTTTTTCGGGATGGATTGATAATGCATGCTAATGTTTAAAAAAGTTACAGTCAGTTGCTGACATTATTTTGTGTTCAACATTTAAATATTTATAGAACCTTGTATTAAATTACTGAAAAATTATCTCTACTCTTTAGCTGAGTTTTGATGCCCGATGCAATAAAAATAAAGAAAGAGAATTAAATGTTATTGCCTGCTATTAAATAACTGGCGATAATCTAATGAAATGGAAAAGGACTTTTATAAATAAATAATTTGATAACCATATCTCGCTCAATGATATTTGAAGATATTGAATCAGGTCTTGTATTGTGCCGTGCCGCAAGATTAAATTCCTGGTAACTATGCTATTCAGCCTTAATTTTCTTCTTTTGATGTTTAAGTTTTTATAGAATTATCGAGGACCACTTAGGTGGTATGTGAACTTTTTTTTCTAAAAATTTTAAGTGGCTTTGGATAAAATAAATAATCTTGAAAAGTCTTTGGCTGTTCTTCACCTAATAACCCTACTTCTGGAAATTCATTGTCCTTCGGAAAATGCACTGACCTAAATAGAATATCCCATATAGGAAAAAAGGCTGCATAATTTTTATTATTGTGTATATCCTCAACAGAGTGGTGAATCCTGTGGTAATAATTATCGGTAAAAAACAACCGGAACAAACCAAAATTTATTTTAGAGTTCATATGAATAAAAAAACCATAAGCAGTATAGAAAGACGATAATATGGCTAATTGCGGTGCATCAATATGAATTAAAATAGCAAGTGGCAAAATTATAAATGGAATCCTGAATAATTCCTCAAAAATGTGATGATATGAAACAATAGCATTAAGATTTCTAATGGAGTGATGCGTTTTATGAAATTCCCAAAGAAATGAAAAAGTGTGCTGCATCCTGTGGTACCAATAATAAAAAAAATCAAAAACAAGCAACGAGAGTATTACCAAAAGCGCATTTAAAAATAATGGATTTAAAAATGAATGTGCTTTTAAAGATTCAAAGGTTAAATTAAAAACAGGGACAATATTAAAATAGTCTATAATCCAGATACTAAGAAAGCTAAAAAAATAATTACACTGAATTGATACTATCCAAAAAAATAATCCATTTGTATGGTCTTTAGCTATTTCGTTATTAGGCAATAATATTTCTGCAAATATTAATGGCAATACTGCAAACGTAAAGGCTAGGTAAGCAATTAAATTATTTCTAAAAAAATCAGAAATGTGCCAGGCAGAAATGAAAGTGATTAAATAATTCTGGCTCCTGATACTACATTCAATTAGGATAAGTAGAATAATTAAACAGAAAAATAAAAAAAGTGATTTTTTCATACCCTGTATTTTTTTAAAAAACACCTATTAGTATCATTATCCTTTCAAAAGAATACTATTGGTTCTTTGTTAATTAATGAACTGAGTTACGGTAGCTGTTATTTTCTCAAAATATTCTACAATAAAAAAAATTGTCAGTTTTTTTATTTAATTACCAAATACCGCTTTTATCGCTTTCAAATAAGCATCCCCATATTTCTTCTCTGGCAACAGGTAACTTCCTTCTGTCCATTCGTTCCAGGAATTGAGTACCACAATTTTGTGTTTTGTGTTATACTCATCTAAGAACTTTTTGGCATCAAGCAGAGCATTTTTAAATACTCCTGGGCTGTTGCCAATAACTACCGGTGTCCACGGATAATCTCTTGGTTCAAACTTATCTGTTTGCATACATCGCGGACTTGCATCCCAGCCCATTGATACATTTGGGGTGTATAATAAATCCGGGTAATTTTTTGTGAACTCTTTCCAATATTTTTTATTATCATCTAGTGCTTTTTTATAAGGTGCGGTTGGAAAGCCAGCAGTTACATAATCAAAGTGATGAATGTAAGCGTAGGTGGATACACTTTGTGTAGCAAGCATTGACAACATTTCTTTTGGATTTGCCGGGGCGTTAGGACCGGTGATTGTTTTAACCAGGCCATCATTTACCATCCAACTCATTACATTAAAATGTACACCGGGAAAACCAGCGGCCTTTGTTTTTTTATCTAACAACTCGATCGCTGCTTTTGCATTTTCAATACCACCAAGCCCATTAATGAATGTTACAATTTCATAAATGGAGAAATAGGGCTTACCATCAATCTTCCAGTAGTTGGGTTGCTTAAAGTAATTGTCAACAACGTAAGTTGAGATTGTATCCCATAACTGTATAGAAACTTCGCCTTCCGTCAATTTCACTCTGCCGTTATCAAGGGTGGCCGGTTGGATATTTAACCAATCATGATTAGCCCACATTAACGCAAACCTTAAACGGTTGCGGTTGGGGGCTTTTAAAAATCCTTTTTCCAGACCTTCCTGCAAGTACTGACCCGTATTGGAATACCAATACCAATCATAAATGAAACAATCAATACCGTTATCGGCGGCTATATCAATTTCTTTAGCCGCCCACTTTGGGTCTGCTTCGTTGAAGTATCCCCATGAGGGAACCTTGGGTTGCTCATGTCCTTTAAACCTAGGTTTGGCAGCTTTTACCACTTCCCATTCCGTCCACCCTTTACCATGCCATCTTGCATTAATGCTGTCAGGATGGTAGTTGGGAAAATAGTAGACGGCTACGGTGTACTCCTTTTCCTTTTTTACCTTTTCAACAGTTGATGTTTGTGCATTTAGTTGCAGGCAACTTATCATTGACAGGCAAATAATAATTGAATTGAATTTCATCTTGATTGATTTTATTTTTTTCCTACTTTTTTTTTCTTTAAAACTGCGTATCATTTTTCCCACTGCTTCTATTCTTGCAGTTCCTTCATACAATGTTGGGCAAAGCCAGCCCCCTTCATCATGTTCATTCCATGCATAGATGAGTGCACATTGTGCCTGGGATGAGGATTTGTTTTTCATCATCCATTCCAAACTCGATTGTATATGATCCGTCAGTTCATCGGGTGTTGCATGATTGTAATAGACATCTTTAGGATAATATTTTGACCAGATGCTGAAATTATCTATCCTTGGTTTTGGGTTCCAGCCTGCATCACAAATGGGTACTACCTGTGAGCCTGTTGCTTTGCATTCTTCCCAAAATTGTGTTGCTTCTTCGGTCAATTTTTTATACGATGCTTTGATGCTATTTTTCTGTGCTACATAGCTGCTGATCGCATCTGCGCCCAAAGAATCGCTCCACTGCTTTCCTTTCTTGGCATCAAAATCCATAATAACAACATAAGGATTCCCTAAACCATAATCATTAATTACTTTTCTTACAGAATCTAATTTCCTTTTCATCTGCTGAAAACTACCCCAGCTTTTCATTACAGATGCTGAGTCAATAAAACCAAAATACAGTAAGGGTCTTTTATCTAGTACTGTTTGATAACCCGGTTCCTTTATCAATTTTATTACATGCTCAATAAATCCTGCATTTGATTTTTTAAACCTTGCTTCTTCAAGTATCAAACAAAAATTAATATCAGAACGGAGTTTGCTTTTTAAATAATTTTCTAATCCTTCTTTTAAACCATACTCTGTGTAAGTAACAAATGCCCAGTAATCCAATCCGCATGTCTTGGCATACCCAATTTCTTTATCCATCACTTCCTGCGAAGAGCCGTTGATGTACAAACTGTCATCACCGATTTCTTTTGCAAAAAATGGAAGCCGGTTGCGAAATTCTTTTGGCTTCAAGTTTCTTGCAATTATATTCGTGATAGTATCAGCGCTGTTTCCATAATACCAGGCATCCCAGCGAATGGCGCCGATTACAGGGTTATCGTTTTTCTTTAGGACTGGTTCTGTAGATATAAACCAATCATCCGTTCTGAAAAGATTTACCGGCAGATCTTGCTTATTAAAAAGATTAGGTGTTGCTTCATTGGTAAATCCAAACCTTACTGCAACCGGATTTTTTATACTGTTGTTGGAAACTACAATAGTATTGTCCTCAATCATTGCAAGGCCGGGCATAAATATTTTATCATCACCTGCTATAAAAAAATCAGTTGGTTTTCCTCTTTTGCTTATTAAACCATTTTCAGCATTATCAAACCAAATGCGGATTTTATTTTTTTCAACCTGCATCCTTTTATACAAAGGGCTTTTGTAGGCAATTTGCTTTTTACCATAGGTTTCCGCTAAAGCATAGTTTGCCAACCTCAGTCCAACATCTAATTTATTTTGAGGATGTACATCATTTACATCATCTACCAAATCGCTAATAACTATCATACCCGAATTTGAAATACTGTCCATGCACTTTGTCTGTGCCTCTTTCATCAGCGATACATAATTTTTAACGCCACCATTGGAGAACGGTGCTATCTGCACATAATAAAAAGGGAAATTATTTTGCCAGAGCCTTCTCCATTCATCCACCATTGCTTTTAATAAGGAAGGATAAGTGGAATAAGTAAAACGATTAGTTTCCCCTTGGTACCAGATGACACCAGAAATATTGTAATTGGCAATTGGATAAATCATGCCGTTAAAAAGACCTGCAGTTGCAATAGGGCAACAACTATTTGTTGCTACCATTATTTTCGCTGCTTCTAAAAAAGGAGGGTTGTCGTTTATTATGTTTTCAGGTACCCAGGATTCAACACCGGTGCCTCCCCAGTTGGCATTAATTAACCCTATCGGTTGTTGCAATTGTTCCTGCAAACGTTTGCCAAAAAAATAACCCACTGCACTAAATTTTTTCATGTCATCTGGATTGCATACCACCCATCTTCCCTTGGTATCCTCCTGTGGGTATTCCGCCGAATTTTTAGGAACATAAAAAAAACGAATACTGGGATTGTTTGCTTTTGGTGCTTCATCGATCGCCTGCTTCAGTCCATTTATAGCTGATAATTCCATATTACTTTGACCGCCGCAGAGCCAGACTTCACCAATCAATATATCTTCCAATATGATTTTACTTTTACCTTCAATAGTGATTTTATAAGGACCGCCTGCTTTGGGTGTTTTTACTTTGATGTTCCATTTTGCAGTGCGGAAGTTTGCAATAGCAGTATACATTGCAGTATCCCAATCCACTTTGATCGTTATATCTTCCGTTGGGTCTGCCCATCCCCAAATATTTACTTCGCTTTTTTGCTGCAATACCATGTGTCTGCCTATAATTGCAGGTAATCTTATATCAGCAAAAGTTTTATTATTGAGTAACAAAAGCATTGGAAGAATTAAAGGACGAATAAGTTTCTTCATTATCATAGTCTTTAATTAATAATTTCCAAACACTTTTTTTATTGCCTCTAAATATTTCATCTTATTGATTGTGTCCGGCTCCAAGTAACTTCCTTCTGTCCATTCGTTCCATGAATTGATGGTGATAATTTTTGGGTTATACTTTTGCTTATCCAAAAAAGTTTTTGCTTTTTGTAATGACAACTGAAATTTCTCCGGTGTGTTACCGGTTAATACGGAGAAGAACGGATATTCACCTTTCTCCCATTTCTTTGAAGTGTCGCAACGGGGAGAAGCATCCCAGCCCATTGAAACATTCGGATGATAAGGAACTTTATATTTTTTGGCAGCGGAATCCCAGTATTGTAAAGCTTTAGTCATCATGTAATCGTAGGTTGTAACAGGAAACTCCGGCATATCCGTATGATGTATCCATACATAAGTATCCACACTGTTGATGTGAAACAAATCAATCAATTCATTAACATCTTTTGTCGGCATATTATCAGGCATGTGCAATCCCCACTGCATGGCATTCAGGTGCAAATCTTTAAAGCCGGCAGCTATTGTTTTTGCCCGGAATTTCTCCATCGCTTCTGCCGCTTTTTCTGTACTTCCAAAACTGCTGATGAAAGTATATAACTGGTAAATGCAGAAATAGGGAGCACCATCAATTTTGTAATAAGAAGGATCTTTAAAATACCTGTTGATGCAAATATCCATCACACTGTCAAATGTGGCAGGCGTTATCTCCCAATGATTGGCCCACATGATGGCAAACTTTAATTTCGATTTATTGGTTGCCTTCTGAAAACCTTCTTCCAGGCATCTTTGCAAAAACGGGCCTTCTTTCCTGTAATACCAATCGTATAAAAAAATATCAATGCCATTATCTGCTGCTGCATCAATTTTTTTTGCCATCACTGTTGGGTTAGCTTCATCTTCATATCCCCATAGCGGAACCTTTGGTTGCTGATGGCCGGGGAACCTTGGTTTTGCTTTTTTTAGTATTTCCCATTCTGTCCAGGGATAACCATGCGTTCTTTGATTTGCTGTATCAACATGCCACTGAGGAAAATAGTACACCGCTACATCATATTTATTTTGATTCAAGGTGCCTTTTTTACCAGCTACCTGGGCATCTAGCTTTAGCAATATTATGATTGATAAACCAATCAGTATAACAGAGGATTTCTTATTCATTATTTTAGTTTTGATTACTTTTTTTCACTAATAAAATCCAGTCTTTGCTATCAGGCTTTTGAGGCATTATCCAATTACCATCACTTGATTTAAAGGATGGCAGTTTTGTATAAATACCTGTTCTTGTATTGTACCACGATGGTAAATAATTAGTATTTATTTCGAGGTTCTTCAGAGTGCCAGTTGCAGTTACCCTATTAAAAAAGTACACCACAAAAATTTTCTGCCCGACTGTAGAAAGTAAGGATTGACTTTTAT
>JBKJRY010000296.1:0-29768 GCA_046593045.1 Chitinophagaceae bacterium
CACGCTCACTCTACGAACCAAAGACTTTGGCGCTTTCTGAAGCAATGAGTCAAAAGCTTTTTGGCACTACTGACGCCGCAGGTAAAACTTTAACGGTAAGCAACCAGTTTGGAAATACATTATACACAGTAAAGTCAGTGTACCATCTTCCCGAGAACTCAGATATCAAAGCACAGGTGCTACTTTCTTTTCAAACGCTTTCATCTGCGGCTAACCGTGATGGTAATGATTGGGCAGACCCTGCAACCGTGGATAACGGCTTCGTTAATATTTACCTCCGGTTGCGGAAAGATGCCAAAGTCCCTACCCTTGCCGGCGGAATCACCAGCTTTCTCCGTACGAAAAGTCCAGGTTCAAAAACAGATGTGGTGTACCTGCAGCCATTCAAGGAAATGCATCTTGCGCCATCGTTTGATTATCCCTATCACACCTATGGCAACCTGCTGCTGGTAACGGTATTTGCCGGCATTGCTGTTTTGATATTATTGATTGCCTGGCTCAATTATATAAATCTTTCTACAGCGCAGGCCCTTAACAGGGCAAAGGAAACCGGTGTACGAAAAGTGTTGGGTGCCAGCCGTAGCCAGCTCATATTTCAGCACCTCACAGAAACTTTTTTATTGACAGTTGCAAGCGTAGTAATCGCCATAGCGTTTGTAAATATGCTGCAGGGACTATTCAATAAATTCACCGGCCTGCAACTTTCACTCTCTGTATTAAACACAGGCCTGTTTTGGATTACAGGAATTACATTCATTGCTGGCGTCTCTTTGATTGCCGGTGGTTATGTTGCATTCGTACTTACCTCATTCAAGCCATCCAATACCATTCGCAGCAAGGGAGAAGTTACTATCAAAGGTTTATCAATAAGGAAGGCATTGGTTGTATTCCAGTTTGCCATCTCAATTATATTTATCATTGCCACTTCCGTTTTATACAGGCAGTTACAATTTATGAAGTCCGGAAATCTCGGCATGAACTTAAATCAACTGCTCGTAATACAAGGCCCTACTGTATCAAGCGAAAACCAGGCTGAAAAAAATGTTTCATTTAAAAATAGTCTCAGTCAATTGCCCTTTGTACAAAAACAAGCTGCCAGCAACAGCGTGCCCGGCATCGGTTACAATTTCGCTACAGATGGTATTACAGGTTTACGGAATAATGAGGAGGATCAAAAGAAATCTTATCACATGTTTATTAGTGATCAAAACTTTTTTGATACCTATGGAATTGCCTTTGCCCAGGGAAATGCTTTTAGCAAAAGCGATGCAGAAGCCAGTTGGAACAATGTGAAAAAAGTGATCATCAATGAGAAGGCTGCAAAAGAGCTTGGCTTTGATTTAAATAAAAATATCATAGGAGAAAAAATCAATTGGGACGTACCGTACGAGATTATTGGCGTGGTAAAAGATTATCACCATCTTTCATTGCGTGAGCCCATGGCACCCACCATTTACCTGGGCTCTGTTTCATTTTCTTTTTTCACTGTGCTGGTTGATTCTAAAAATATTCAATTAAAAATTGCAACACTCAAAAATCTCTATGATAAATCCTTCCCGGGCAATCCATTCGAATACTTTTTTGAAGATGAAAAATATGACCAGCAATACCAGCAGGATCAGCAACTGGGAAAAGTATTTATTGCTTCAGCCCTTGTTGCCGTATTGATCGCCTGTCTCGGGCTATTTGGCTTATCCGCTTTCTCGGCAAAACAAAGGATAAAAGAAATTGGCATAAGAAAAGTACTTGGGGCCAGCGTTGGGAACATTACTTCATTGCTGTCAAGAGATTTTGTAAAACTGGTAATCATTGCATTGGTCATCGCCTCTCCCATTGCCTGGTGGGCGATGAATAAATGGCTGGAAAATTTCGCTTCCAGAACGCCTGTGAGTATATGGATATTTATTTATTCGGGTGCTATTGCAATCGCGGTTGCGCTTGTTACCATTAGCTTCCAGGCAATAAAGGCAGCGCTGGCAAACCCTGTGGAGAGTTTGAGGAACGAATAACTACCAACAAAAATAAAGTGTATCGCACTTTGGTCTAAAACAAAGAACATGATTAAAAATTATTTCAAAATTGCGTGGCGTAACCTGGTGAAATATAAATTCATCTCTTTCATTAATTTGTTTGGACTAACAGTTGGGCTTACTTGCTGCCTGCTTATCACCACTTATATTCTTAATGAATTAAGCTATGACAGGTATAATAAGAATGCAGAAAATATTTACCGTGTTACAAGGACATTCAATAATGAAGAAGGTGTTGTTTCCCTAAAGCTGAGTACCGTCTCTCCTCCATTCGGTTATTACTTCCCATCGGATTTCCCGGAAATTAAAAAAATGACGCGCCTTTTAAATACCGGCACCTCCACGTTCAGGTATAAGGAAAAACTTATTAGCGAGCCGGACGTTTATTTTGCCGACGAAAATTTATTTGATGTATTTACACTTGATGTTATTAAAGGAAATCCGGCGACCGCATTAAAAGACCCATTTTCCATAATCCTTACAGAAGATGTAGCAAAGAAATATTTCGGAAGTGAAGATCCCATAAACAAAGTGCTAAGAGCAGACAACCAGTTTGACGTAAAAGTTACCGGCATTTATAAACCATTCCCGGCCAATTCGCACATGCATCCGGGTATATTGATTTCATTCAATACCTTAAAAGATGCGCATGTGTATGGAGAAGAGAACCTGCGTACCAATTGGGGTAATAATTCTTTCTTTACATTCCTGCTGCTGCCTGGGCATTATGATGCGAATAAGATGGCTGCACGGTTTCCCGCTTTCCTTGATAAGCGAATGAGCGGAGAGTACGGTGGAAAACAAGCATCAAAATTCACATCGCTCGGTTTACAAAAACTCACTGACATTCATTTGTATTCACATACCGATTATGAAGCCGAGCCAAATGGAGATATCAGCAGGGTGTATATTTTTTCGGCTATAGCCTTATTTATTTTATTGATCGCCTGTATCAATTATATGAACTTGTCAAGCGCCCGTTCTGTGCTAAGGGCAAAAGAAATTGGTATAAGAAAAGTGATTGGGGCAAGAAGAAAGGAACTAATATTCCAGTTTCTCAGCGAGTCAATATTGATAGCCTGGGCCGCAATTTTGATAGCATTTATCTGCCTCTATTTTACGTTGCCCTGGCTCAACAGTCTCTCAGATCAGCAACTTTCTCTCTCAATTTTAATGAAATGGCAGATATTGGTTCCTGTTATTTTTGCACCTTTTATTGTCGGCATTTTATCAGGTATATATCCCGCTTTATTCATGTCTTCTTGTCAGCCCGTGAAAACTTTAAAGGGATTATTTAAAGTTGGCGGCAGCAATATTTCTTTTCGAAAAGTTTTAGTGGTGGTGCAGTTTGCAATATCAATTATCCTGATCATTACAACCATCATCGTTTTTCAGCAATTACGTTACATGCAGGAAACATCTTTAGGGTATGATAAGGAGCATCTCATTACACTGCCATATTATAATTCCATCAACACGGAATATGAGACTTTCAGAAATGAATTAATGCGAAACGCAACCATTAAGGATGTAGCACGCTCGTCGCGTATTCCTACAGGAAGATTGTTAGATGCCAATGGAGCTTCCACTATGGTGGGCGATTCGTTGCACCCGGTAACTGCTGATATAAAATTCCTGGCTGCCGATTATGATTTTATACCCACCTATGGAGTGCATCTTGTTGCCGGAAGAAACTTTTCACGGGCATACGGTATGGACACAACGAATTTTATCCTGAACGAGGCATCCATCAAAGCTATAGGCTGGAAGTCGCCACAGGAAGCAATTGGCAAAGATTTTAAATATGGTAATACAAAGGGTCATGTGATTGGCGTCATTGGGGATTTTAATTTCGAATCATTACGCCAGGAAATTGTTCCGATTGTTTTAATGAATCCCCCCGTGTCATCTTCGGATTCCCGTTTTAATAGTCTTTCCATAAAAGTTGCCGGAAATAATATTCCCGGGGCATTGGCGACTATAGAAAAAATATGGAAAAAATATCTTCCTGAAATTCCGTATCAATATACTTTTCTTGATGATCGGTTTACCGAGCTTTATGAATCTGAACAGCGCCAGGGAACCATATTCACCGTGTTTGCCTGCATCGCGATATTTATTGCATGCCTGGGTTTATTTGGTTTATCAGCATTCTCCATTACACAGCGGGTAAAAGAAATAGGCGTAAGAAAAGTACTAGGTGCTAACGTGAGCAGCATCGTAACATTATTATCAAAAGATTTTTTGAAGCTCGTATTAATTGCAGCTATCATTGCATTTCCTGTTGCTTGGTATGCAATGACGCACTGGCTCCAGGACTTCGCATACAGGGTAAATATTCAATGGTGGGTGTTTGTTCTTTCAGCAATACTTGCCTCGATTGTGGCACTGGTAACTGTAAGTTTCCAGGCGATAAAAGCTGCGCTCTCTAATCCTGTTGAGTCTTTACGAACAGAGTGAGCAAAACGAAATCCCGGTTATTTCGAGTGAAGAGTTTAAGAACGCAATAAAATAAATTGACATTTTCTGATTAAAAAGAAACGAACTTAACAATGAACTTTCATTTTCTTATTGAGCTGACGCGACAAAAGACCAACTTGCATTCAATAAATAGAGAACATGGATAAGAACAATTTATTCGTCATTAGAATTACTTTATTAGTTGTATTTCTCCCGGTAGCAATACATGAATTAATTGGGAGACAAATTCTATACCGGTCATTAATCAAAAAAAAGAAGGCATTTTAACGTCAAAAATTAATAAGACTATATATAACATAATATATAAATAAACAACCGCCCGGTAACACCAATCAAATATTAAATATTATGCAGAAACAAAAAATTAGCAACTTTAAATTAGTCGGACTAGAACTTGACAAAAAAACTACAAATGAAGACGGACAGTCAAGTGTTGCTTGTGGAAACCTATGGCAAAATTTTGAAACCGGGAATTATATTGGGCGAATACCAAACAAATTGAGTGATGAAATTTATGCTGTTTATTTTGATTATGAAGGTGACAATACCAACACTTTTTCCTACTTCATTGGATGCAAGGTTGATCCGGACACGCAGATACCAGATAAAATGAAAACCATAACAATACCTAATGATAATTACGTTAAAGTAATCTCTAAAGGTAAAATGCCTGGTTGTGTTGCCCATTCGTGGAAGGAAATATGGAAGTCAAAAATAGACAGGAAGTATACATATGATTTTGAAATTTATGACGAAAAAAGTAAAGACTGGAGTAACGCCGAGGTTCAATTGTTTGTTGCTTGTAAATAATTGAAGCTAATGATCTGTCGGACCAGGCGAAAACGAACCGCTACATCCGGTGTGCTCCTACGATCAAATACAAGACTGTGCAATTACCAACACTTTATAAAACCGCGGTTTCTTTATTATACTTCCCCCTATATCCCAATGGCGACATACCTGTAATTTTTCTAAATACTTCCCTAAAGGCTTTCACATCAGAATAGCCAACTTCATACATTACTTCATTAATAGTTTTTCGGCTGGTTTCTAATACTTTCTTTGCTGATTCTATTTTTACCCGTTGTGAATATTCAACAGGTGTATTGCCGGTTGCTTTGATAAATCTTCTGTCAAAACTCCTTCTCCCTACAGCAAACCTGGATGACAAATCTTCAACAGATATTTTTTCGTCCGGTTTACTTTCAATGTATGCCTGGGCCTGTTGAACCATTTCGTCGCCATGCAATTTCTGCCCCGTAAATATGCTGAATGCCGACTGGCTATTCCTGTCCATTTCAATCTGGAATATTTTGGAACAATAGATTGCTGTTTGCCTGTCATAATATTTTTCTACCAGGTAAATAACCAGGTTAAGAAAAGAATATGCACCCCCGTTTGTATAAATGCCGTTTTCATCAGTTATCAATTGGTCTGCCTGCAAAATCACCTTTGGAAACATAGTTCTAAAAGTGTCGGCATGATTCCAATGAGTAGAGCAATTTTTTCCATCCAGCAAACCTGACGAAGCAAGCAAAAATGCGCCGGAGCACATACTGGCTATTTCGGCTCCATCTTTATATTGTTTCTTAATCCAATCAATGAGCAGTTGATTTTCCTTCACAGTTTTTTGATGATTATAAGGCGATGAAGGAATGATGATGAGATCGGTTTTATCAATAGCCGAAATATTGGCCTCTGGTGTAACGGTAAATAAACCGTTTTTAATTTCCTCTTCCGCTGAAACGCCGACCACTTCGACTGTAAACAAGGCTGCTTTGCCGCTTTTCTTTCTATACATATTGGCTGTTGTAAATATCTCATACGCACCGGCTATACAGGCGACAGTACTTAGGTTACTTTGCCCCACGGGAAGTATTATAGCAATATGTTTCATCTATTTTTTTTTGCAAAGATAAGAACCTATCATGTCCAAATCAACCCACTACAAAGTCTATTTAACACCCTATTTAAGTAATATATAGACAATATATTTGCTTTATAAATTTTCGAAAAAATAAAATCAGAAAGAAAATGAATAGATTAAAAAATAAAGTTGCCATTGTTTATGGAGATGGCACTGTAGGCGGTGCTATAGACAAAGCCTTTGCCCGGACAGTAGCGAAAGTCTTTTTAAACTGGAATATTTTTACTACAAAACCTGGATCATTTAAAAAATAATAAACAGAAAATAACATGATAAATCAACAAGAAGTATTCATTAAAATGGTGTTGAATGCGTGGCATTCAAAAGTAAACCAGTTCGATAAATTGCTATCGGAATTATCAGACGAACAATTACTAAAAGAAGTTTCGCCCGGCAGAAACAGGGGTATTTATCTATTAGGGCATCAAACTGTCATGGTCAATCTTATGCTGCCTTTATTGGGGTATGGTGAAAACCCTGCACCACATTTAGTTACACCTTTTGTAAATACTCCTGATAGAGAAATTAGTGATCTACCCGCTGTAAATGAACTTCGGCAAGAATGGGAAAAAGCAAAAGCTTTATTAGAAAAAAATATCGCAAACACCACACCAGGTGAATGGTTTCAGAAACATACATCCATATCAGAAGAAGATTTTGCAAAAGAACCTCACCGTAATAAACTAAACGTGGTATTAAGCAGGGCCAGTCATTTTGACTATCATTTAGGCCAGTTGGTATTTTTAAAACATCTAATAAAACTAAATAAATGAAGATAGCAACATTCGCAATAGCATGTCTCCTGACATCAAATTATAACAACGATTCATATCATAATTCAGAAAACAATAATTTAAATACTATCAATTTAAAAAACAAAAAAGAAATGAGTAGTAACGATTTTACATCAACCATTTTGGTTGACAAAACTCCAACCGAAGCATTCAATGCCATTAAAAATTTCAGAGCGTGGTGGTCAGAAGATATTGAAGGAGAAACTGACAAGCCTGGTGAAACTTTTTTCTATCATTACCAAGATGTTCATCTATGTAAAATGAAACTTATCGAAATGATTCCTGGTAAAAAATTAGTGTATCAGGTTGTTGCCAATGAATTTAATTTCATCAAAGACAAAACCGAATGGATAAATACGAAACTGGTTTTCGATATTTCTGCAGAAGGAATGCAAACTAAAGTAAAATTCACTCACGAAGGTTTGGTGCCCGAATATGAGTGCTACAATGTATGCCATGATGCCTGGACCGGATTTATACAAAAGAGTTTGAAAAACTTAATAAATACAGGCAAAGGAGAGCCAAATCCTAAAGACGGCACCAACAGCATTAATGCAGAGAATATCAAAAAATGGAATCTTAAAAATTAATACGAGACAATGAAAAATTCAGACTTTACTATAACATTACTAGTAGACAAAGCGCCAAAAGAAGTGTTTGATGCCATCATAAATGTCCGGGGTTGGTGGTCAGGTTTATATTCAGAAGATATTCAAGGTATCACCGACAAACTAAATAAGGAATTTACTTTTCGTGCCGGAGGAGGAGCACATTATTCCAAACAAAAATTGATAGAACTAATCCCAGGCAAAAAGATTGTTTGGCTTGTAACAGATAGTGAGCTTACTTTTCTGAAAGACAAAAGTGAATGGACAGGAACCAAGATTAGTTTTGACATTTCTAAACAAGGTACCAAAACACAAATCCGCTTCACACACGAGGGCCTGGTTCCAAAAATTGAATGTTACGATAGTTGTTCGGGTGCATGGACACAATATGTGCGGGAGCAATTATTAAGCTGGATAGCAGGGGATAAAGGATAGCCAAACAAAAAAGAAAAGTAATACAGTGTCTGCAGGTGGGTGTGAAAATTTTGAACCGGTCATCACTAATTTATTTAATTGCAACAATACATTCTTAATATCCTGGTAATTGCTCCTGTAGAAAAGTAATGCAGTTTTTTTCCATTAATGTTCTCAGTATGTGCCGTGAGTACAACGCCTGCTTTCTTAAAATTTTCACTTGCTGCATTATCTTCAGTTCTCCATTTATAGCAACCCTGAACTGCAATAAGCCATATTGCTAAGAGCGCTAAGAGAGTTCTTTTAAAAATCCGAAAAATTTTTTCATGTGGGTTGAATAAAGTATTTGCAAAATTATTTAAGGATAGTATATATAGTTCACTCATCTCAATAGTAAAACAGCGACAGCCTGAGCTGGGCCTGCCCTGGGGAAACGAAAGGTAGAGGTCGATGCTACAAGAAGGATGATTTACTAAAGGTCAATCCCTCATCGACAGTTCCAGGCTGACAACTTTTATATACTTTGCATAGATATAAGTTGCGATATTAATAATAAAAATAATTGCGAGCTAAGTACATTTACCATCATTCTATAAAAGATTTAAGTATGCTAATAAACAACAACCATATTCTTAAATCATCTTAAAAACTAAGGGCTTTCCTTGTTTCCTTCATTTTCTTCCATGCTTCTTTTCTGCATGCCCAAAACCCCAACCCAGTTTGGCAACATCTTTGAACTGCGACCGGTGATCTTCCAATGCCATGGAAGAGCACACAGCAAACGTCGGCACTCATAGTTGACCTTGATAAAGATGGCGTGAATGATTTTGTCTTGAGCTGTCGCGAAGTACCACCCGTCCTCGTTTGGTATAGGCGTGCAACTAATGGATGGCAACGTTATTTGTTGGAAAAGGAATTCAAAACCATCGAAGCTGGCGGCGCATTTTTTGATATTGACGATGATGGCGATCCTGATCTTGTTTACGGGCAAGACTGGCAGGGCCCGGAAATGTGGTGGTGGGAAAACCTGTATCCAAACTATGATACAACGATTGCATGGAAAAGACGAATTAGTGCAGGTGCTAAGTATGGCATTAATTAATCTTGTGCTTCAAACATGGCGAGAACTTTCCCTCATGCTACCAGTATTTTTCATCAGTAATTTGATTTAGAAAAAGATGTTTGAATGCTGATAAACATGAGATGCTAATAAATAAAGATATTAAGAAGTCAGTGGCAATTGAATATTCCCAGGGAATAAGAAGAAGCAGCAAAAATAATCGCTTTCGGATTACTTAATTAGCGATGAATAACAAAAAAAGTCTGCCTTCAAAATACTGACGACAACCCATGATTTTGCGGGATATGTGATGAATTTATTTGAGTCCGGCGAGTCCAACATGTTTAGTAATAACATCCAGCAACTGGGCAATACTAAATGGTTTTTTTAAATACCCATCTGCCTCGGATCTCATACATATTTCTTCTATTTCATCATTAGCAGAAAAAAGAATTACAGGTATATTCCTGGTATCAATATTATCCTTCATCAGACTAATAGCAGTTTCTCCCCCGATCTCGGGCATCCATAAATCTATTAAAACTATATCCGGAGTCTCCTTGTTTATATCCTCGATAATATTATCACAACAGGCCCTGGTTTCCACCCGGTAATCTTGTTGCTCTAAAATCATTTTACTTACAGACAATGTCTCCTTGTCGTCATCGAAAATTAAAATACTTTTTTTCATATTTATTTAAGGAGTATAAAATTTGAGGTGCTGCGAATTAGCGGGTGCAGTTTCTTTTAGTTTTACTTTTACTTTTACTTGAGATTTATTAATTTAAAGGATAAAAAAAGCACTAAAAAAATCAGTAAAAAAGGTATTTCTTCAACAAAATAATTAAAGAATTTTCCGTTCTTAACTGCTTTTTAAGGGGCAATCATTTTCCGGCAATAAAATTTTTTTTTAGGCAGTTGTTAGACAATTTTAAGAATTCTTAATCATACGTTCAAAAACAGCATGTAAACAATTGCATAATTGAATTTCATTTTTCATAGTTTTTAAATGGATAATCGTCTCATAATAGGTGGTATTGATCAATTCGTCCGAATAGGTAAATTCTTGTTACGAACCAACTTCAATCCTCAATAATAGTAAATGTACACGTCACTTCAAATTTCTAATGAATATTTTATTGCAAATTTCAAAAGATTGCCAGGGGCAGGTTGAATGAGGCAACTCTATCAAAAGGGGAAATAGGAACTAACCGAAATTGAGTTATTCTCCTCTACCTATCGGCTAAATAAAACAATTTGCGGAATTTTTGACTAAGGCAGTAAGATTTCAGGAAACTATCAACAAGGTATTTCAATACCCAGTTTTTCTAGCATTTGGATGGCTTCATTTGTAACCTGCCACCTGGATTCAGTGTGTTTGTTAATAATCACTTCTTTATTAATGATAAGACCTCTTTTTACTAAAGCGATGCATGAACCTTTGATATCACCCGGGCCAAATGCTATGCCCTGTGTTTGTTTTGCGCAGGCGGCTCTCAGCGTTTCAACCATTAATAAAGATAACGGGGGCTGCTTCGTTATTTCAAAATACTTATCGGTGAATGGAATAATCTTACTTGACATCAAAGTAAGGTAAACTATTAGCACATTAATATCGAATATTTGTTTTAGTTATCTATACTTTGTAATGAGTCCTCCGATAGTATGGTTATGCGAATAGGAAAAACTTACCGGATAAGCTTTTAACCAGATTTTTATCAATTTTTTTTTAGCCACGATTCTGCTTCTCTTTTATCATTAAAAAACCGGGTTGTTACGCTGCCGTCCATAATACTTACACTCTTTTCTGCAGCCAATTGGCTGAAAGTACTTGGTGAATACACCCAGGCAAAATATTGTAGCCCTGCATTCTGCATTTGGGAAAACCAAATCTTACCTGCCCATTCGGCGGCTTCAGACCAATTACCTAAAACATTGGTGTTATCATTTAATACTTTGGTGCACCTGTTCTTTTTAAAAATATCAAGTATAATAAGGCCGCCTCTTTGTACAGATTCAAAATTTTGAAACCCCGTCCAGTTTGCTTCAATCCAATGATCATCTTTACTATAATTTATTTTTACCTGCTCATCCGCATGATAACTTTTATTATCGGTTTGAATGTTTTTACCTAAAAAGATCTCGTTACGCGGAAGTAAAAAATAAAATATGGAACCTTTGTCTATTTCACTTTCGATCCACAGATTTCCACCATGGGCTTTGATAATATTTTCTGAAATATACAAGCCTAGACCAAGGCCTCCGAATCGCAGGGAGTTATGAACACGGTAAAACCTTTCAAATAATTTCGCAACATTTTCTCTCGCGATACCGATTCCAAAATCCTGTACAGAAAATATAATATTATCGTCTGTAACATCATATCGTATTATCACCTTGTTACCATTGGGAGAATATTTAATAGCATTGGTGAGTAAATTGGTGATCACCTGTTCGAGCCTCAATTTATCACCATTGTAAATTACCGGGTCATTTGATTCTATTATTATCTTATAATTCGAAGACATATGCTGTATGCCTTCAGCAGTTTCTTTCACCAGTTCACTAAAATCAAAATCCTCTTTGTTCAACTGAAGGTTCTGGCCTTCTAACTTATTTACATCGAGAAGATCTGTAACAAGCTTTGTAAGCTTATTAAGCTGGTTATCCATGGTGTTAATCAGCTTAGACACTTGTGGTTTGTGGATCGGTTCTAGTAATTCTTTCAAAATAAAAACAATTCCTTTAAGGCTGGTTATAGGAGTTTTCAATTCATGGGAAGCGATGCTTATAAATTCCTCCTTTTTTTGCTCAGTATACTTGTGTTCAACAATATCTGTATTAGTTCCAAACCATTTTACTTCATTGTATTTATTGAAATAAGGAGTTGCGCGCCCAAGGTGCCATCTATAAATATTATTTTTATCTCTCAACCTATATTCCACCTGGAAGGGTTCAATAGTATTTAATGAATGCCTCCAATTCTTCAAAACGACTGCTATATCATCAGGATGAATTCCTTCAAACTTACCCGGGTCTACTATTTGATCAAAAGTTTTCCCGAAATAATTGATGGCCCGCTGGTTTACATAATCCAACCCTCCATCCCTGGTTGCCGTCCATACATGTTGTGGTACTGAGTCTGCCATCTGCCGAAACCTCTCCTCACTTTCTTTTAATAAAGCTTCACTTTCTGTTAAAACCTGCTCCTTAAGTTTATCTTCAGTAATATCAAGAACGGTACCGTAGGTACGGAATGCAGTGCCCTCCTCGTCATAAACTAATTTACCGTTAATGCGTACCCAATGTATGGATTCATCTGGCCATACAATGCGTGATTCGTAGAACAAAAATCCGCTTTCAGCAGCCTTGTTGTGAGCCTCTCTCCTTATCCCTGCATCATCAGGATGTATAGCATTTTTCAAATCCTGGTGAACCATTTTTTTTGTAGTATCCAGGCCAAATATTTCTGCAACCTTTGCCGAAAAAATTAATTCTCCATTTATGATGTCCAGTTCATAAGTGCCCAGCCTCCCCGAATCAAGAGCATGCTCCAATCTTTCAGCATTCTTTCTAAACGATTCATGTTCTAGTTTTGATTCTGTAATATCCAGGACTGTTCCGATAAATCTAGCGGCTTTTTTATCCTCATTGAACAAAACCTTACCCTTTGCACTTATCCATCTCACTGCCTTATCGCCAAAGCGGAGCACACGATATTCAACATCGTAATTACCATCGCCTTGAAAATCCATTGCTCTATTGATTGCCTCTTGTACAAATATTTTATCATCGGGGAAAATTTGATCAGAAAATAAAGCGAAGTCCACTTCAACGTCAGGAGCCAAACCATATATTTTTTTACATTCATCGGACCAATGCAATGACCCTGACAACGGATAATATTCCTACGTTCCCAGCCTTGTTGCTTCAATAGCAAGTCTCAATCGATCTACACTTTCTACAGTTTTTTTTGTACCAATATTTTTTCAGATGTTTTAGTAACAGCACAAAATACACCTCCAATATTGTCACCCTCATTGTATATGGGACTATAGGAAAAAGTAAAATAACATTCCTCAGGAAAACCCTTTCTTTGAAGTATCCATAATTGATCTTCTGACCATGTTGCTTCACCAGTTTGCAAAACTCCCTCGAGCATAGGTCCAATCACCGTCCATATTTCCGGCCACACATCAATACCTTTAGCGCCCATAGCTTTTGGATGTTTATTGCCAATTATTTCAAAGTAAGAATCGTTGTAAATTTTCACAAAGTCATTGCCCCACCATATTAACATCGGAAAGCGGGAATTGAGACATATACTCACGGCACTAAGTAAACTTCGAGGCCAGCTCTCTATATTTCCAAGCGATGTTTTTGACCAATCTTTTGATCTGATGAGTTTACCCATTTCACCTCCGCCCTGCAAAAATTTTGGAAACCTGTTTTCTAAAACAGGTTGAGACCTCCTCTTATTCATGTGTTTACGTAGATTAGTAGGGTAAGTTACGAAGTTTAATAAATTGTAAAAAAATTACTAAACGTGTATATAGCCCATAGAAAGTGTTAGCCAATTAATTTTAAATTGATGAGATTAAAAAATTTTACTAAATGACTTTTCAAAAAGTCCTTTGAGCGGTTTTTGAGGTTTCATATATTTTAATCCAAATGCCATGATACTTTTTTCTTTTATATAAGCCACGGTTTCTTCAATAGATTCCGAAACAAGATACAGGTTCTCATCTTTTCTTGAAATAGTGCCTGCCTTGTACATAAGCTGGTTGTGCTCCAGGACATTTTTATAAAATTCTTTATCCCATATAATAATTGGGAACATTTTTATTTTTTTCGTTTGCACCAGAGTCAACGCCTCGTAAAATTCATCCAATGTACCAAAACCACCAGGCATTACCACAAATGCATAAGAGTATTTTATCAGGAGCATTTTTCTTAGGAAAAAATATTTTATATCCACCCACTTATCAAGGTAAGCATTGTGATGTTGTTCCATTGGAAGAATAATATTGCAACCAACACTTCTGCCACCAACATCTTTCGCACCACGATTAGCGGCTTCCATTATCCCAGGTCCTCCACCGGTCATTATGGTAAAACCAAGCTTTGCGATTTCTGCCGAAAGTTGCCTGGCCTGGATATAAAACGGATGATCCTCTTTGAAACGCGCCGATCCAAATACTGTAACGCAAGGTCCTACAAAATGCAAAGCCCTGAAACCCTTAATAAATTCAAAGAATACATTTACCACGTACTTAAAATCCTTCCACCGGCTCTGTGGTCCTTCTAAAAATTGTATCTCTCTTTTTTCTTCTTGTTCTTTCAATGAAACGGCTTTTAAATTTGACCCCTCTACTAATAATTGTGATTAATCATTAGTATTTCAATAAATTTTCAATTATACTTTGTACTTTTTCACTGGTGGGCAGCATTGCTTTCTCAAGATGAATATTCATGGGCACAGCAGGTAAATTTAAAGCCCCCAAGACCTGAACAGGGCCATCTAAAAACCGGAAACATTCTTTTGAAATCCTGCCTGCCAGTGCTTCTGCAAAAGAATTGTTTTGTTGCTCTTCTGTGAGCACAAGACATTTCCCATGTTTTTTTACAGTTGAAAAAATTAACTCTTCATCCAAAGGAAAGAGCGTTCGCAGATCAATAATTTCAATTCTTCCCGAAAATGACTTTGCAGCGGCCTTCGACCAATATATTCCCATCCCATAGGTGATAATGCAGCAGCTTTCACCACTATTTATTTTTTCCACATCTGCACTTAAGACGACGTTTCCTTTACCTAACGGTAAAACATAATCGCCGCGGGGTTCAACAGATTTTGCATCTTCAGTGCCGGGAACTTTGCTCCAATACAGTCCTTTATGCTCAAGCATGATAACCGGGTTAGGATCCAAAAACGCAGCTTTCATCAAACCCTTAATATCAGCAGCATTAGAAGGGTAAACAATTTTTATTCCTTTTATTGATAACAGCAAAGTTTCGATGCAACTACTGTGATAAGGGCCTCCGCCACCATATGCGCCAACTGGAACGCGTATCACAGTTTGTACCGGAAATTTTCCATTACTGAGGTAGCAACTTTTAGAGACTTCAGTAGCAAGTTGATTGATGCCCGGATATATATAGTCTGCAAATTGAACTTCGACTATTGGCTTTACACCTGTAGCCGACATGCCTACCGTTGAACCGATAATGTAAGCCTCCTGGATGGCGGTATTAAAAACACGGTGATCGCCAAATTGTTCGCCGAGTGTTGCCGCTTCCCTGAAAACTCCGCCCAGCCTGCGGCCTACATCCTGTCCATACAGCACTGCTTCTGGATATTCTTCCATTATTTCCCGTATTGCAAACAAAGCGGCATCTACCATCATTACTTTTTCCTTACCTGCCGGACTACGTTCACCTTTTTCATTTTTGACAGATGTTGGTACAAAAATATTTTCTTCAATTTTTGACACATCAGGTTCGGGAGCATCATTAGCCCCGGCAAATTGTTGCGCTACTGCATCTGCTACTATCGACGCTATTTCATCTAAGTCAATTTCAGCAAAACCAAGAGAAAGCAATCGCTTTTTTAATTTCAACAAAGGGTCATCCTGTGCATGTTTCTCAAGATCTTCTTTAGAACGATAAGATTCCTTACGCACTCCACTTGTATGATGATTTAGCAGCGGCACTTTAGCATGAACCAGGTAAGGGCTCTGATTTTTCCTGACCCCGGCTATCACTTTACCCATCGTCTCATAGCTTTGTACAAAGTCGCTACCGTCAATGCTTATTCGCTGTAAACCCGTAAACCCTTTTGCGAAATCAAAAGCGTTCATAGTTCGTGCTTCTTCTGATGAAACACTTATGCCCCAGTCATTATCCTGTACCAGGTAAATAATAGGTAATTTTTTTAGCACAGCCATTTGTAATGCTTCGCTTACTTCACCCTCAGTAAGGCTGGCATCTCCAAGGGAACATATTACAATCGGAGCTTCATCATATCGTCCTTTTATATAAAGTGGCGAATTAATTTTTTCGAGGTATTGTAATCCCTGCGCTATTCCTGTTGCAGGTATAGCCTGCATCCCGGTTGCGCTGCTCTGATGGATTATTGTAGGCATGTTATTTCCCCTGTAATTGGGGTGACAATAATATTCTTTACCGCCTGTAAAAATATCATCCCCTTTAGCAAGTAACTGGAGCATTAAAGTGTATGGCGAGAATCCAAGTCCTAGTAATATACTTTCATCACGGTAATACGGGCTTACATAGTCGCAAGGCAATAAATGAAAAGCTGTAGCTAATTGAATGGCTTCGTGGCCCCGTGAAGTGGAATGAACGTATTTGCAGATTTGCCTGTTGGCTTCATAAGTTTCTGCCATTGAAGAGGCAGTGCACATCAATCGAAAAGCATTCAACAGAATTTCCTTGTCTATCATTTTAAGTAGCTAATTAGCCAATTAGCCATCAGCTAATTGGTAAGAACCTTCTCCTCCTTGAATGCTTCCCTCGGCTTAAGGCCAAGTAACCGGAACATCGCATTGTCTTCGTCAAATGCGGGATTGGGAGTGGTCAGTAACTTATCGCCGGAAAAAATGGAATTGGCACCAGCCATAAAACAAAGAGCCTGCTCGGCAATAGACATTTCAGAGCGACCAGCACTTAACCGTACCATTGCCTGCGGCATAATAATTCTCGTAGTTGCAATCATTTTTATCATATCCCATATATCTACTTTTGGATTATCCTGCAGGGGCGTGCCTTTTACACGTACCAACGCGTTGATAGGCACACTACCGGGATGCTGAGGTAATGTTGCCAACGTTTGCAACATCCCAATCCTGTCTTCATGCGTTTCACCCAGGCCAATTATGCCACCGCTGCAAACACTAATTCCAGCTTTACGCACGTTTCCCAATGTTTTTAAACGATCGCTGTAGGTACGTGTAGTAATAATATCTGTATAATGCTCCTCTGAAGTATCTACATTATGATTGTAAGCGTACAGTCCTGCATCATATAGCTTTTTTGCCTGCTCTTCTGTAAGCATTCCCATAGTACAACACACTTCCATTCCCAGTTCATTTACTCCCTGGACCATTTCCAGCACGCGGTCAAAATCACGGTTATCCCTTACTTCGCGCCAGGCAGCACCCATGCAAAATCTTGTGGAACCAGCATTCCTGGCTTTTTCCGCGTAAGCAAGCACTTCTTCTTTTTGCATTAATGATTGTACATCAAGCCCGGTATTGTACCGTGCCGCCTGTGGACAATAAGCGCAATCTTCCGGGCATCCACCTGTCTTTATGGAAAGCAACGTGCATACCTGCACTTCACCTGTTGCATGATACTCACGGTGCATAGTAGCCGCTTTAAATACAAGTTCAAGTAAAGGAGCATTATATATTTCAGCAATCTCTTCTTTTGTCCAGTTATTTCTTATCATGTTCAGATTGTATGTAATGGGCACAAATTTATTTCTTATCTGCCAGAAAAAAAGTGGAATCTTTTAATAGCGGGAATTCCTGTTGAAAAAGCGCATTAAAAATCACACGAAACTGGTTAACCCCGGTAATGTGATTATTAAACAGCCGGTAATAATTCCCGGGAAAATAAACCGCATTTTGATTTTCAAAAAAATGTGATGTATCCTTATCGATCGTGGGTTTACGAAACCCATGATCACCCATAAAAATGATGACTGCCCTACCCTTTGTATTTTGCTTAATAGCAGTAATTAATTTCTTCAACCTGGTATTTGTATAGGTCACATATTCAAGATATGCTTCAGTATTTATATCTTTCGATACTTTGTAGACAACATCGCTTTTCTGCATGTTACCCTTTCCATCAAAATAAAACGGAGGATGAGGCATAAATAAGTGTCCATAGAAAAAACGGGGCGTCTTTGCCTGTGCTAAGGATGATTGTTCCAGTTTACTTAAAATAGTTTCATTATTCCGCATATTATCATAAAACAATTTATCAGATAACCACTTTATTTTAAATTTTCCCGTAAATAACATCCACCCCAAATCTTTTCTCATGCGACCGAACAATGTTCTGTCAGTAATAAGCTTTGTTTTAAGTGGTAAAATATTTTGACTAACGAGGGATGGATTCCCTGCAAGATCGAAGATTGAATAATTTATAATTTCATACCCCTGTATTGAAAGAAAACTTATGACTGCGTTATTTTTTATCAATTCATTGCATCGTGCATAATCCTCAATAGAAATCGCAGATGGATTTATGCCAGCGAGATAAGACATATTCAACATAGAAGCCATAGAAAACGGGGTAAAATTATAATTGCTTTTACTTTCCTTCTGGATATGAAATCCCTGGTTAATTAAAAAAGTATCCAGCAGCCTATTGTCGTAATTAAAATGCTTTTGCAATGAAACTGAACTTGCATATTCATCAAATAGCAGGAAAAAAATATCAGGCTTTTCACATTCAACGCAATTAGAAAAATCGTTATTTTTTTCAAATGAATAGGCTGATAATTTATCGGCAGGCGGATTAATTTTTTTTAAGACTATTGTACCTGAATCAACTAAAACGAACGTTAGAAAAAGAAAGTTGAAAAACAAAGTCAGTTTTAAAAATGAGCTCCGGGTTGTTTTCAAATAAACAATTAATAAAATAAATGCTATTATGAATACCGGAAGTAGGATTGAGTATTTATTAAGGAAATTTAAATGAATTTTAAAAAAATCCTGGATAGCTCCAAAAAAGAAATAAAAAACAAGTATATAAAACGATGCAAGGGCCGACCTCGCACGATTTTTAAAAAACAGGAAGAATAATAAATAAAGAAGTATTGCCACAACTATATAAACAACAGCAAGAATCGCAATATCACTGAAATTTATAAAGCCGAAATTTTCAGCATAACCATGCAACACAAAGAACAATGGCAGCAACAAAAGATACCATGGATATTTTCGTAAAGTATTAAGCTTGTTGATCATCTTTACGTTTTAGCAGGTACATAGTACGATATGTTCCGGGAACGTTGGTTTTGGTAATAATATTAAAATATTCACCAAAGGCTTCTTCAAATCCTGCTTCACCGTAGTTTAAAAAAATATCTTTTCTATGCTGCAATAGTTGTTTCACTTTCTCATCTTCTTTCGAAATAAATTCTATTATTAATGTTGTAGCTATTGCTTTAAACGATGCTGCGATATTTTGCAGGGGAATATTTTTACCTATAGCCAAATGATGTACCAGAGCCAATGCCAACACCATGTCAAAATGAGAACGATTTAAGAATGAAGAACGTTCGGTATTATCAAAACCACTTGCCGGCGTCGGGTTGGCGATGTCGATACAAAGAGGGAGAATGTTCGTTATTTTTTGCTTTCTTGTATGATCGTACAAGCTATTAATACAATTTACATCAAAATCTATCGCAACAACCATGCATGCTTTCTCAGCAATAAGTTTTGAAAAAAAACCATCATTGGCGCCAATATCCAGCACGGTTTTAAACGATGCAGCATTTATCAGTTCGTGAAAAATATCTGCTTTCTTTGAAAGATAAGATTGACTGATTATTGTTTCGGCATAATAATTACTCCAGGTTGTTTTATCTTTTTTTAATACACATGCTTTGATATTATCTTCCAGGTTGGCCACCAGTTGAAGCATTTTCTCCTGGTTAAATTTCCCGCGGTAACTGACAGGATTCTTACTTGTCTTGATTTTACTTTGAAGTGAAACATGTAATCCCACACCTAAATTGAAATTGCTTTTCACTGGCAACATCTTTTTTGTAATTGTTGCTGGTATGCCGTCCGGCCAGGCAAGCATCATTTTTTGGAGATTGATCCCTAAATACTTCTGCAGGTATAATGGAAATAAAAAGCATTCGCAGAATTGCCTGTATGCAATCCATGGCTGTGATTGATCATATTTTTCAAATGATAAAGTGTCAATAAGTACGGGCCGCCCCTTGTGGAACTGAATGTTGGAGGGAGTCGCGTCTTTAAGTACCATCCCATATTTAATCGCCATCTTTTGCACGGCCAGCGTGAGCAACGCCGCGTCTTGTAATTGCCCGAAACACCATTCATAAAAATAGCTGGTAAAAGATAGCTGTTCTGGTAAAATCGTTTTATACCAGTCTGCGGAACCTGAAAAATTTTCGGTGGTTTCTGAATGATTGAGCAAGTATTTCTTTTCAACAAGATCTTTATACAAACCGGAAGTCATTAATAAATCATAATCATCAGCATACGATTTATTTACCTGCCTGTATAAAAGATTGTCCCTTTTGAAGACAAAGCCTGAAGGATCTTTGAATGAGGCAGGATGATGTTGTAAACTACTCATCTAAGTTTTCATTATCAGGGGCATGTTTATCTTTTGAAAAAAATAATTTGATTCTTCTCCAGATTGTTTTAATATAAAATAGCCCGCCTAATACAGCAGCGATAATCATTTGCACCAGGTAACTGCCGCTTCCGGGATCAATGTATAGCAGATTCAGGTGCATTAGAAATAGCTTAAATTGGTTTTTGGTGTCAGCGCCAACACGCTTTCGTAAATAAGCTTAATGGTATTGTCTACATCGTCCCGGTGCAGCATTTCAACGGTGGTATGCATGTATCGGAGAGGAATTGATATTAACGCCGAGGGGCAACCATCATTAGCATAAGCAAAAGAATCCGTATCAGTACCCGTGCTACGGCTAACCGCTCTTAACTGTAAAGGAATTTTATTTTTTATGGCGGTCTTTTCAATAACAGCCAATAATTTATTATGCACTGCCGGGCCGTAAACCAAAGCTGGTCCTTTGCCGCATGCACAGTCGCCTTCTATCAATTTGTTGATCATTGGAGTGGTGGAATCGTGCGTAACATCCGTGATGATTGCAATATCAGGTTTAATTCTTCTTGCGATCATTTCTGCGCCACGCAGTCCTATTTCTTCTTGTACTGCATTTACTATATACAATGCAAAAGGAAGCGTTTTTTTATTTTCTTTAAGTAACCGGGCTACTTCTGCAATCATAAATCCGCCTATCCGGTTGTCAAATGCCCGGGCAATGAAATTACCATAAGATACTTCATCAAATCCATCTGCATAAGTAACGGCGTTGCCTACATGAATCCCTATATCGTCCACTTCCTTTTTATTACGTGCGCCACAATCAAGAAATAAGTTTTCGACTTTAGGCTGATTTTCTTTATCAGAACCACCGGAACGTGTATGAATTGCAGGCCACCCGAATACCGCTTTAACCGGCCCTTTTTTCCCATGTACCAATACCCGCTGAGATGGAGCCACCTGGTGATCTACTCCTCCATTTCTTTTTAAATAAATAAGCCCTTCCGGAGAAACATAATTTACAAACCAGCTTATTTCATCAGCATGCGCTTCAATTACTACTTTGAAAGTTTTATCAGGGTTGATAACTCCTACTGCAGTTCCATAAGCATCTGTAAACGTAGTGTCAACATAATCTTTTATATAATTCAGCCAAACTTTTTGCCCACCCGTCTCAAAGCCAACAGGAGACGGCGTATTGATATAATCTTTCAGAAAAGTCATTGATTTCTCTGTAATAACGGAATTGGACTTTTTACTTTTAGCCATATATAGAAATATTTTTTTTGAATAGAGGTTGCAAATTTAAAGTTTTAAACCGAAAAGGTACACTAGTACACTTTGTAACAGCATCATTCCATCAATCCCGCCGAGATAAATTAAATCTGACCCCGACCTCCTCGTCAATTGTATGGTGGAAAAAGTGGCGATTATCGAAATAATCATGGCGATAAATACACCGCTTTCGCTAAATAAAAAATAATAAATAACAGATAAAATAAAAAATAATAAAAGTCCAAAATAAGCGATAGTATATGATTTTTTCCTGCCTAAAATAACAGGAAGGGTGTTTATATTTTCATGCCTGTCAATTTCAATATCCCGAATATCAAATAATAAACAGAGGACAAACATGAATAAGAATCTTTTCACAAAAACCAATGAATAAAGAATTGTTTCAACGGGCATATTACTCACCGGAAACCAAACTGTGACCAATGTCCATAAGAGGGCGAGCGTAATTATTTTCAATAATCCATAATCTTTTATTCGTTTTCTCTTCCCAAAGGGAAGCGCAGGATAGGAATATAAAAAAGCAATGGCGCCAAGAATAGACAAGACATAAAAGTGATGCAACTTAAAACTAAAAAGGCTCACGAGTATGAGCACACAACCGAAACAAAAAAGAATGACATGAATATTTTTATTATTCCCAGACCATAACAGCCGCGGCGAATTTGATACTGTAGAAGTTTTAACGAGGTAATGCAAATTATACTGCACCACTGTAGCTCCAAATACAAAAGAATAGAAGCTCATATTATTTAAAGGCAAATGCAATAAAAGATTTGTCTCGACGGCAAGAGCAACCGCACAGGATGCGATAAAAATACTGCTGAATAAAATAAACTCTGTAATCTTTTTAATGAGCACTATTGATTAACGATAATAATAGGTGGCGATGAAATTGTATCGCTTTTGTTTTGCGCTTTATCTTTTAAAAGAAACTTAAAAATTGCTGTATCATTCCTGGGAAAGCATTTTGGCGAAACATCGTTATAGCTAAAAGTTATCAAAATATCGCCGCTTTGGTTTTTGCCCGAAGGAAAGGGCGGCAAAGGATATTTGGCATTTGAGAAGTTGCTGTTGACGCAGTTTGGTTCAATTTTGCTAATAAATAAGCTGTCTGATAAATCACCTTCGGCATCGGTAAATGATAAAGTAAACAGTATATTTCCACCCTGTTGTAGTATCGTAGTATTAACTGACTTAAATTTAAGAGTCGGAGTAGTAGAAAATTTATCTTTTTTGCAAGCTGAAAGGAAAACAAACAAGAAAATGGAAAATAAAACAGCGTATCGCATCTTTGTATTTTAGAACTAGATTTAATAATAGTCAAATTTAAATATTTAAAACTGAATAATATTTTAGAAATATCTAAATGGGAAGATAAAGTTTTTAAAGCTTCCTATTACAACTTTGATGAAATGGCACTGGATCTCTTTCAGTTGCAATATCATAACAACGTAATTTATAAAACATACGTAGATACGCTCGGCATAGTTCCTTCAAAAGTAAATTCCATTGAAAAAATACCTTTTTTACCGATTCAATTTTTTAAATCAGCGAAAGTTACTACCACAAATTTTGAAGCCGCTATTGTTTTTGAAAGCAGCGGAACTACCAGCAATAAGACCAGCCGGCATTATATAAAAAAGCCTGCCCTGTATATAGAAAGTTTTATAAAGGCCTTCAGACTTTTTTATGGAAAACCGCAGCAATGGTGCATTTTAGCGCTTCTTCCAGGTTATCTTGAGCGGGAGCATTCTTCTCTTGTATACATGGTTGATGATCTCATAAAAGTATCGGGAAGCAGTTGCAGCGGCTTTTATTTACACGATCATAAAAATCTTTATAAAACAATAGTTCACAACGAGATTACAGAACAGCCAACTTTGTTAATTGGCGTCACCTACGCCCTCCTTGATTTTGCGGAAAAATATTCCATGGATTTGCGACATACATGGCTTATGGAAACAGGGGGAATGAAGGGAAAGCGGGAAGAAATGACCCGCGGGGAAGTTCACAACATTTTAAAGAACCGACTTAACGTAGAAACAGTTCATTCCGAATATGGGATGACCGAATTGTTTTCACAGGCCTACTCCAAAGGAGGTGGGATCTTTCATTGCCCACCATGGATGAAAGTGCTTGTAAGAGAACACAACGATCCTCTTTCCGTTACCGAAAATAAAAAAGGGATAAAACCGGTAAATGGCTTGTTAAATATTATCGACCTGGCAAATATTTATTCCTGTTGTTTCATAGCGACCGATGATGTAGGAAGGGTTTTCAAGAATCAAACCTTTGAGGTATTGGGCAGGAAGGATGAGAGTGACCTGAGGGGGTGCAGCCTGCTCACGGCTGGGTAGTTCGATCAATCAAAAAATATTCCTGCCCCAGGTGCCACATGGCCTAAAATATAGGGCATACAATTTGTCACTTCTCATATTTATTCACCTAAAAATTAGAAAATGAAAAAACTGTTATTGCTGCTAATGTTTACCTTTAGTCTCGGTATTGTAACACATGCCCAGGACGATAAGGATAAAGCTAAAAAAACATCCACGGTTCCTCAAAAAGTTCACAACACATTTAGCAAACACAAAAAACACAACGGTTACAAAACAAAACACAAGCATAACGGCGTAACCAAAAAACACAAAGTAGATTTTAAGGATAGAGAAGAAAAAACCAAGGTAAAATAATAGCCTCGAACTATGAAACTATGCCGCCTCATTCCAGTGGGGCGGCGTGCTTTTACCGGTCATTATTTACCTCAAGCCAGTACCCGTCCGGGTCTTTAAAGTATAATTGTTTTACTCCATCAGCCCGGTTCGTGACAGAACTTGACTGCCCCGCCCAGTTTTCATAAGCAACCTTGTTTTTTTCCAATTGAGCTATAAAAGCTTCTATTGATGTAACGCTGAAACAAAGATGTGAATCTTTATCATGGGTAATGGTGGTTTTAGCCCCCTGGATAAGGTGAAGTGCTGCATGATCTCCTATTGAAAACCAGGTATGCCTTCCATCATGAAATGGTTCGGGTATTACTTCCAAACCTAAAATATCTTTGTAAAAATTAGTACTTGTTTCAAGATTGACTACATAAACCGCAATATGATTGATAAGAGGTTTATTTTGGGCAATTCCTGCGGTAGCCATAACAAAAGAAATTAATAAAATTGCGAATCGTATTTTCATAATAAATTTATTCGACAAAAATAGGTTTTTGGGAATGAATGTAACTACTGAATTCATAATTAAATCCGGGAAAAATGAAAGGTCAACATACGTATAGTCTGGTTATTAACTGGACAGGAAATACCGGCACCGGCACAAGTGATTATCGATCGTATCAGCGGAACTATACTGTATCCGCTGAAAATAAGTCACCAATCTTTAGTTCCTCTGATCCTGCATTTCGTGGCGACAAAACAAAATACAACCCCGAAGAATTATTAGTTGCGGCACTGTCTGGGTGCCACATGCTTTCTTACCTGCACTTGTGCGCAAACGCAGGAATTGTTGTTGTTGATTATAGTGATATTGCCAAAGGTACCATGGTAGAAACGGAAGGCGGAAGCGGACATTTTACCGAAGTAATTTTGTCGCCAAATGTTATCATAACCGACAAGTCTAAAATTGAAATTGCCAACGAATTACACCACGAGGCGAATAAACTTTGTTACATTGCTAACTCCTGTAACTTCCCTGTACTTCATAACCCGAAATGTTCAGTAAAAAATGCTTGAAATAAAACCTGTTTGTGAAAACTGTGGAAGGCCGCTTCCGAATGGTAGTGCAGAAGCGATGATATGTACATTCGAATGCACATTTTGTATGGATTGTGTAAATAACGTTTTACAAAATGTTTGTCCTAATTGTGGCGGTGGATTTGAAAAAAGACCTGCAAGGCCCAACAAATTAGTGGAAAAATATCCTGTAGGCAAAACGGAATATCTAAAACCTGTTGAGGCTGAAAAATTTGCGGAATTGCTCCATCAGTATAAAAATATTCCCGCTAACGAACGATAGTTCTGACTAAGAGGTAAGAAAATTATTTACCTCGGGTGAGTGTTTGCCTACTTCTCGTTTAAGAACTGATTTGATTCTGTATCATCCAATTTATTAGCTTTGCCGCCTTATGATTTTAAGAGCCGAGGCATGGAAGACATGGAAATTATCGACGCCCATTATTTTAGGTGAACTCACCCAAATGGCATTAGGTATTATAGATAATATAATGGTAGGCTCTATCAGCTATAAGCATCTGGCTGCTGCGGCGTTGGTGAATAGTGTGATGAATATCCCATTTGTGTTTGGTATTGGAATAACCATGTCAATAGCCCAAACAGTATCGATGGCGCATGGCCGTAAGGATGGCCTTAAGGTTTCCCACTATTTATACAATGGGTTCCTGCTCTGTACTTTTGCCGCAATCGTGATTGCCCTTTTCCTGAATTTTAGTAAAAATATATTATTTCACTTAGGGCAGGATGAAACCGTCGCTTTGTTAGCGGTTCCATTTTTACAATTGATGGGATGGTCAACTATACCCATGCTAATGTTCATTTCTTTAAAACAATTTACTGACGGACTTGAAAGGACAAGAACCGCAATGTTACTTTCTGTATCCGCGTTGCCTGTAAATATTTTTTTGAACTGGTTGTTAATTTATGGCAACTGGGGATTTCCACGGCTTGAATTGATGGGTGCAGGATTGGGTACCTTAATCACAAGGACTCTTATTTTAATAATATTCATAATCGTTTTACAAAGGCACTCTTTTTTTAGCAAGTACATTGCTGTGAGAAAAAACCATTGGAAATTAAAGATCCAAACCATTAAAGAATTATTGCACATTGGCATCCCGAGCAGCCTGCAGGTTGCTATGGAAGCAGGGGCTTTTGCTGTATCTGCAATTATTATAGGAACGCTCGGGGCCGTTCAGTTAGCATCTCATCAAATAGCCATCAGTTGTGCCTCCGTCACTTTTATGGTTTCATGGGGACTGGCACAGGGAGGATCGATAAGAACCAGTAATGCGTGGGGAAGAAACAACTGGAAGGATATTGGAAACATTGGAAGGAGTACATTAATAAGTGGATTGTTATATGGAATATTTTGCGCCATCTTATTTATGTGTTTCAGGAATATTTTACCGAAGGCTTTTAACGGGAATGCAGAAGTATTGTCCTTATCTGCCATATTAATATTATATGCAGGCATCTTCCAGATTTCTGATGCTACGCAAGCTATAGGAGCAGGCCTTCTCAGGGGAATTAAAGATGTGAAAATACCTACCCTGTATATAGCTGCCGCTTATTGGGCCATAGGCATTCCACTCGGCTGTGTCATGGCATTTACTTTTAAAATGGGTGCAACTGGTATGTGGATAGGCTTTGTTGGAGGCCTCACATTTTCATCGCTTTTTCTAAACAGGAGATTTTTTAAAATGTTGAATAAAAATTTAAAATAACACACCAACACTCAAACATTCCGGAACATTCCTGCCAGGCAAAATGCTATTAGAAAATTATTCAGACGCAAACGTCTTAAAGTGTTTATGTCGCAGGAAAAATAATAAAACAATAATTTGGTTCAGCATTAAGAATATGCAATTTATCAATGGTGCATCCGTTATTAGGTAATCTAAAATTACCTATGAAAAATAAAGCAGCATATCCAAAGCCCTTAAACGAAAAAGAACGATTGAAGGCACTTTATAAATATGATATTCTTGATACAATTTCAGAAAAAGAATATGATAACATAACAAAAATCGCATCCCAGATATGTAATACTCCTGTTTCTTTTATTACTTTTTTAGATAAGGACAGGCAGTGGTTTAAATCTTATGCAGGCATTGCGATGAAAGAACTTCCCCGTGAAATTGCCTTTTGTAATTACACAATTCTTGATAATGAAAATGTATTGGTGGTGCCTGACATGCGGATTGATGACAGATATTCCCGCAATCCAATAGTAACTGGTGAGCAACATGCAGTTTTTTATGCAGGTGCCCCCCTGGTAACGCATGATGGAAATGCATTGGGATCTATTTGCGTGCTGGATGCCAAAGAAAATAATCTTACTAATGACCAAAGGGAAGCTTTAAAATCTTTGGCTGAACAGGTAATGGCCAGGTTGGAACTGCGTAAAAAGATAAAAGATCTTTACAATACTCAGCAACTATTAGAAAAGGCGAATAACGAACTCAAAGAATTTGCACACATCGCGTCTCACGACATGAAAACGCCACTTGCAAATATTTCTTTGATGTCACGGTCTTTTCAATCCCGCTATGAAAAAAATCTTGATAAAGAAGCCATACAATACATATCATTAATTGACAGAAGCGCTAAAGAACTACTACAGTTTATTGAAGACATTTTAATAAAAAGCACAAAAACAGAAGCAGACCAGGAAAGCAATGTAGTAGATTCTTATACTTTAATTCATAAAGTGATCGACATGATTGCACCTCCCGCGGATTTTGAAATAAATATTACAGGGAACTTCCCGGCAGTAGAAATGAATAAAACATCGTTGCAACAGGTATTTCAAAATCTTATTACGAATGCCATTAAGTACAATGATAAGGAAAAAGGCACCATAAATATTTCGTGCCATAGCGACACCAGGTTTCATTATTTTAATATTGAAGACAATGGGCGTGGAATTGACAGGCAAGACCTGAAAAAAATATTTTATAAAAGAAAAACGCTTAAAACCCCGGACCGGTATGGTAATTTCGGCACAGGCATAGGCCTCGCTACTGTAAAAAATATAATCGAAGAAACAGGTGGTAAAATATGTGTCGCTTCTAAAAAAGATGCCGGCTCTGTTTTTAAAATTTGCATTCCGCTTACCGGAGCTACAGGCTGATCATAAACACAAAATCAATAACCACTCTCAATAAAAAGATTTGTCCCCGGCAACTCTTCGTTTTTGACTTTTTTTACTTTGCCCATTACTTGCAGCGGTGGGATAGAAAGTTTCCCATTCATTATCGGCTTCCTACGTTTTTGCACCCTATATGCGTTTACCCCATAAATATTCGTCTGCAAAGTTCTATGAAGGCGGTATAGATGAGTTTGGGGTTCCGAGACATTGGATAAGTTAGCATAAATTGAGCTGTCGCTTCAAACTGATGTTGGCGTAGCCAGGCTCCAAGCCATCAGAAAGGAGCAATTAGTAAATATTGTAAGCCCTTTGGATGATTTATTTATGAAGGGCAGAATAGAGTGGTAGAGCAATTGACGCAACAGCAATTGAAAAAAGCGAATTTGAGCGCCTTGGTAATCAACAATATTTTTTTTGGGTGGAAAAAATGAGGTGCATATATTTATGTGTTAGCGGCTATATCATGACAACCCTAAAATTTATACCAGTATTTTTATTAATCGCACTTTACTCTTGCGGACAAAGTACTGCTAAGAAAAAAGTTGACCCAAATGTTACCATTCTTAGTAACAAAATTATTCCTCTGGTTAACCATCTGGACAATCCCGACAGTTGCAAGCAAGCTCTTTATTATCTTGACAGTGCGACTAAAATTGACAACAATTGTTTTCAATGCTATTATAACAAATTAATGTTCTTGTACTCATTAAAACAGTTCGACAAAGCTGTTGAAACAATGAATGAATGTATAAGGATAAAACCTTCGGCTCACGACCTTTATTTGACAGAAGGAATTTTATATGAAAAAGTTGGCGACACAATTTCTTCAAGAAAATATTTCCAAAAGTCTTTGACAATTCTAAATTCTGTGTTAGACACAATGAAAATGCAAGACCTGAATTA
>JBKJRY010000311.1:0-2684 GCA_046593045.1 Chitinophagaceae bacterium
TACGGATGCCCTGGAATTAGCTGCATTGCTGGTGGATATACAACCCGGTGATGAAGTGATTATGCCTTCCTATACTTTTGTATCTACTGCTAATGCCTTTGTTTTAAGAGGAGCAAAAATTGTTTTTGCCGATAGCCGTAAAGATCATCCTGGAATTGATGAAGATACAATAGAAGCTTTAATTACTCCTAAAACGAAAGTAATAGTACCCGTACATTACGCCGGTGTAGCCTGCGATATGGAAAAAATTATGAATATTGCAGCCAAATATAATTTGTTTGTTATAGAAGATGCAGCACAGGCAATTGACAGTTATTTTACGTTTTCCGATGGTACAAAAAAGGCATTGGGAAGTATTGGTCATTTAGCGGCTTTTTCATTTCACGAAACAAAAAATTTAATTTCTGGGGAAGGGGGTATGCTGGCTATTAATGATGATAGGTTTATTGACAGGGCAGAAATTATCAGGGAAAAGGGAACCAACAGGTCTTCTTTTTTTAGAGGTGAAGTGGATAAGTATGGCTGGGTTGATATAGGATCATCTTTTTTGCCAAGTGAAATCATTGCTGCTTTTCTATGGTCGCAGATAGAAAGTCTTGATATGATTCAAACCAAAAGAAAAGCAATTTGGAATTTTTATTATGAAAATCTCCAACTTGTAGATGGTAAATTATTCCATCTACCTGTATTGCCCGCATTTGCTACCAATAATGCACACATGTTTTACCTTGTATTTAAAAGTAATTTGGAACGTTCGGCCCTGATAGCAGCATGTAAGTCTAATGACATTCACCCGGTTTTCCATTATATTTCTTTGCATGCCAGCAAGTACTATAGTACAAAGCATGATGGAAGGGAGTTGGTAAACAGTGAGAGGTATAGCGATTGTTTATTGCGGTTGCCTTTTTATTTTGAATTGTCTGATGATGACCAGACCAGGATAGCTAAAACAATACTAAATGCCACGTAAATACAAGCTGATTATACTTTTCTTCTCACTTTTTGCCTGCATCACTTACAATGAAATCAACAGGGCAGAAATAAAAAAGCAATATCCGGATGCAAAGGAAAAAAATACCCAAAGCCTGGTACATGATGGTACCATATGGAGTATTGATAATGTCGGTTATCTGCCACAGGCTAAGAACCTGCTGAATGGAAAAGGATTTGTTTCTGACACAGCTAATAAATACAGCAGTATCAGGAGAAGCCCAGGTTATCCTGTATTTTACCTGGTGCATTATTCTTTATTAGGTGAAAAAGTGTCGCACAAAATTATCCCCTACACGCAGTCGCTTCTTTTTGCATTTTCCGCTTTATTGCTGGCACTTGCTTTTTATCATATTACAGGTAATAATAAATTTTCTTTTATTCTTGGGCTTTTGTACGGAAGCAATCCTTTTACTACTGGCTTTGTTTATTATACAATAACTGAAGCTGTTCATCCTGCTTTTGCCATTATCGGGTTTTATTTTTTTTGCAGAACATTGATAACAGGCAAAATCGTTGATGGGGCTAAGACTGGTTTTAGTATAAGCCTGGCAACATTGGTGCGGCCCACAAATGGATTACTGTTGCCGGTAACCATAGCATCACTGGCAATTGCCAGGGGATGGCCTTTATTAAAAAAAGCTAAACTGGTCATCATCATATCGTTAAGTTTTCTTTTTTTAGTAAGTGCCTGGGCCTTTAGAAATTACTTAGTAGTTAAGGACCCGGTTTTTTTGGAGAAATTTTATCATGAAGATCCCATGGGTATGGGAAGAAGCCAGACCTATCTCAGCAGGTGGTGGATGTGCTGGGGAAACCCCCGTCCGGAAATATTTTTTTATGGCTTGCAGGAAGATATCAGGGCCGGGAATAATAATTTTCTTGATTCTTTTATGGCGGCTTTGCCAGCGGCTGCCATCCGTGGTTATACCACAACCGAACTTAGAGCCACATTGGAGAAATTTAAATCCTGTCTGGAATGGAAAATAAAAAATGGCGTTAATGGAAAAGTATATGGTCCCGCTGACACCATACCCTCCTGCGAAAATGAGACGAGTAATTCCTTCATTAAATTAATACGACAATACAAGCAAGCTGACCCTATAAGTTATTACTTAATTAATCCAATAACCAAAAGGGGTAAACTATTCATTCTTCAAAGCTTTTCTTACCAGCTTGGTTCACTTAATCCTGCAGATGGAAAGCTGAACCTGGTGCAGAAAGGAATAAAGTCTGCCATGTATATGATAAACTTATTATTGTTTGTATGTTTCTTTATTTTTCTTTTTCTAAAAGCCAGGCGGGAAATAAAAGCTTTTATAAGCCTCTTTGTACTGGGCACACTGCTATTCTATATTTATAATGTACATATTGAGGTCCGTTATGGACTCGCTACTTACCCGTTTCTTTATTTTGCAATGGCTTATACATTGTTTAAAATGAAGATAAAATGGATGAACCCTTTTTTCAGATCAGGGGTTGTAGCTCACTAAAATAGGTGCAGATGAAAGCTACGGTATGGGTGGAGTTAGTATTTTAGAAAGAATCAACCTTCCATGAATGAGATATATGACTGAAGACTTTAAAATCAGGGAAAATGCCACTACCAATGTTGCCTAATGGCATTTGGATGCTTCTTTAAACCAGGTATATTACTATCATAATGGTAAGCCTGATCGGGATGCTCCTTTTTA
>JBKJRY010000448.1:0-8898 GCA_046593045.1 Chitinophagaceae bacterium
ATTCTCTCACCCTTTCCTGAGAATCTGTACTGCCCCTTTTTAAATTTTTACCTGTATTTGCTTTTAACATAATGCAAATATACAACTTACAGACTAAATTATGCTCTTATTAATATATGCAGATGGGACTGCTATTGGAACCTCTACAACTTCCAATTCTTCGTGGGGGCCAATTGCAGTTAATACCACAGTAAATAATACAATCTATCCAGGTGCTGTTCTGCAAATTGGAATAGCTGAACCATCAAAAAACGAAGTGTTGTGCGCAACTTCAGTTACAGTTAGCTGCCCTACTCCCGCGGCCCCGGCTATAAGTCCTTCAGTGGCAAGTATACAAATTGGTGAGACGGTTACTTATACCGTATCATCATCGCAAACAGGTATTCTATATTCTCTCAGGGACAATGCTGATGCAACTAATATCGGTAATTCCAAATTTGGTTCAGGATCTCTAATTTCTTTAGATTCCGATCCTTTTAATACTGAAGGAACTTATACCGTTAAGCTTAAAGCAATTTCATTTTCAGGATCCAATTGCGATAACCTTACCACTGCAACGGTTATGGTAAGCGCACCATTACCTGTAAGCCTGAGTAAGTTTGAAGGTAAATATGAAAAGGGAATAAATAAATTACAATGGATCACTTCATCCGAAGAAAACCTGGATTTCTTTGAAATCCAAAGAAGCTATACGGGAAATGATTTCAGGAAAATAGCAACTGTGCAAGCTGCCGGAAACAGCCAGGTAACCCGGCACTATTCTTTCAACGATTCGTCAGTAACTGCTCCTGTTATTTATTATAAGCTCAAACTGGCCGATAAGGACAGAATAAATTACAAGTATAGTAATGTAATTGCACTGCATGCTGATAAAGAATTTGCGGTTTATAATATCAGCCCGAATCCCTTTACAGACCTTTTGAATATATGCATAGATGTTATTCTGGATGTACCTCTGCAGATATCACTAAGCGACGTGGCAGGCAGAAAAATTAAGACAATTAATTATGCTGCTAAAAAGGGAAGCAATAACATTAGTATGACAGGCTTAAGCACTGTTTCTAAGGGAACCTATTTTGTGGAGATCAATTCAGGCGGTGAAAGCGTCAGCAGGCAATTAATTTTAAAACGATAAATTTTTAAATACCAGAAAGGAGAAATTTAGTTTTCTCCTTTCTGGTTTACCATTTTTTTCAGTAGATATTATGAGCTCAGTCTTTAATCTTTTTCATTTGCAACGTTAAATAATACCAGGGCAGCACTTCTTTACATTTATTTAAAAACCGTGCGAACAAATAATGAACAGAAAGGAAAGCAAGATATACAGCATTGTTGTAGGAGTACCCAATCCAAATTTATTATGCTCATGATGATTTAGCCGCCATTTTTCCTCTTCAATTTCAGTTGGCCACCAGCACCTAACAGTACGTTCATTTTTTATGACTTGCTCTGTCAGGTTTTGCCCGACATCCATATAGGCCGTCGCATTCATATCAGGGTAATTTAGCTCTTTCAGATAGGCTGTTGATATTGCAAAAAAGAAAGGCGCCACATATAGATTTTCTCCGTTTCTCAAATGATCAGCTGTTTGTGCAGCCCCGCCAATAGATTTGGGGTTCGTCGAGATCGGCCAGGAGCTTATCAAGCCAATTTTTTTTAACGGGATACAATCTATATCGAAAATTATAAGATAGTGAGCATTCGACTCTAACCTGAAACGAGGTTAAGAAAATCAACGTGAGTTATATTTTCCTCAACGACATGATTTATATAAAAACCAAAATACCTGAACATGGCTTTCTGGTACCGGAAACTTTTGATTAATCCTGGAATTATAAAACGAAAATATTTTGTAAGATGTTTTCTTTTGGTTCTTTTCTTTTAATGAAAGCATACTTGAATTGCTTGTGATGCATTCTTTAAATTTTCTTATTTAATTTGACCCGGGAATTCTATTCCAGTTTTAAGTGTTTTACCACGATTTTAATAGATTCAGGAATAGGTTTGTTCAAAGCTAAATAAGCTCCCGCATTTGACGCTATATATTGTATGAGCTCAAATACCTGGTGGGGATCGGAACTCATCTTTGCCTTAAAATATTTCTTTATGGTATGCCTGAAAAATTTTGATTTTGAGATAATTTCCTTTACCAGTTTTTCTTTATGCTCAGGAAATACCTGCGAAAGACAGGATTCATAACAAAGTCCCGTACCATAAGTCAGCCGTTGTAAATATTTGTAATTAGCCCTCTCTTCGGGAATAATATGCCTGAGCTTTAAAGTGGGAGACACTCCGGCTGCATAGCCTTTATTTATACAAAGCAATACCATTTGGGTATCATCGCCAGTTGCAAGTCGATCCCCATCTCTTCCTGACATTGTAAACTTTCCCTGCCTTGCTAAATTCATATAATCTTTAAGTAAAGATGTATACATGCAAAGCCCTGTACCAAATGGATAACATGATTGCCATTCATGTAGGCCTGCAAATCTTATCGCTTTTTCATGGCGCTCCTGGAAAGCAAGCCTGGCGTATTCTTCAATATTTTTATTAATGCCATCAATAAAATCAACTGTGACATCACCGGGTCCCACCGCGGCAACCTTGGGAAATTTCTTGTTCAGCTTTTTAAGTTCCTGCAGGTAATCTTTCGCTGGCTCATTATCAGGATCAAAGAAAACAATGGATTTTCCTTTTACCTCACTTATCGCTCCCAGCCTCGCATTTTTAAGACCCTGCGCTGCAACCATTATTATTTTTGTAGAAAGCTTTTTCTTCAAAAACTCTCTCACATACGGCAAATTGCTTATAGGTACTGAACTATTATTATCAACTAAAATTACTTCGGTAGTAAGACCGGAAACATCCAGGCTGGATATGGCATCCAAACAGCGTTTAAATAACCGTTCATCAGTATTGTACACACATATAACTATTGAATAATCTATATCCTCTCTTAAGGGCATTTTGTTAATATTAATTATATTGACTAAATAAATTTCTTATCCATCTTTTAAATCGCCTGCGCAGCCTTTGTCTTTATGGAATTTTCTCCATTTTTCTTCGAGGTAAAATTCTTTTTTTAAAAAAAAGTATTCTGCTTCTTTTCCGGTAAAACAAATACAGGATGTACGATATCCGTAATTTCTCCCGTGGGCAGATTTGCATGAAAAGCGTGATTCAATGGATTATGGTATTGGAAGCATCGGGCCTGAAACCGATAGTGCTGACCAGGTTTATATTAGGTATTATGCATAAATCACTCTCAAAAAATGTCAAAACGTAATTGATAATCCCAGGCATTTAGTTCATCTCGTTTTATTTTTTAAAGATTGCAATCCAGGCTTGTTTTAAAAAAGATTCACTGAATATTTTCCACAACTGAATGGTTACACCTTCCTCACTATAACAAGTCAGTGCAAGATCATCTTTTTTCCAGAAACGCTTCCTTCTTGCCCATCCCCATACGTTACCAAATTGTGAAAAAAAATAACTTGCTAATCCACATTTATTTGCCTTTTGCAGATTCGAGCCGACAATAGTGCAAATACGGTTAATATTCCAGTATTTTACAAGCATTTCATCACAAAAATAAAAAAACTATCTGCAGGAACACAATCATCTTCCAATATTATTCCTTCTTCCTCCTGATCGAAGAACCAGTTAATTGCCGAATGAATAGCCTGTTGTCCCAGAAGGAACAGGTTGGCTTTGAGCCCGGCAGCAGTAATTTTTAAGGTATTATCTTAAGTTTATACAAATTGACGTTTAAAGTTGCAATAACAATTATTGAAATGCTTTATTGGAGAATAGTAACAATAACTGGATAGATTGACAATCTTTTCCTTCATTTTTTAGACTTTGCAATTATATATATTTGTTTGCTTTTTCAATGAGTAGAAAAGAAATTAATAACTGTAATAATCATAAATATTTTTCAATGCTAAAAGCGTCTTTGCAATTATCCATATTTCTATTATTCTTTAACATTCTCCAGGCGCAAAAAAAGCCAGCGAAAAAATCAGGAAATCCTGTTTTCCCCGGATGGTATGCGGATCCTGAAGGAGCCATTTTCAAAAATAATTTTTGGGTCTATCCTACATACTCTGCTCCATATGATAAGCAGGTTTTTTTTGATGCCTTCTCATCACCCGATCTTGTAACCTGGACAAAGCATAGTCGCATCACCGATACTTCTAAAATTAAGTGGGCGCACCGTGCCATGTGGGCTCCGGCTATTGTTGAGAAAGAAGGTAAATATTATTTCTTCTTTGGTGCAAATGATATACAGAGCAACACCGAACCTGGGGGAATTGGCGTTGCGGTAGCTGATAAACCGGGTGGCCCTTTTGAAGATTATCTTGGCAAGCCCCTGGTAGATAAATTTTACAATGGTGCGCAACCTATTGACCAGTTTGTATTTAAAGATTCTAACGGTCAATACTACCTGATTTATGGCGGATGGAAGCATTGTAATATCGCAAAGCTGAATAATGATTTTACAAGCTTTGCGTCCTTTGATGACAGCACTGATTTCAAAGAAATAACACCTCAGGGTTATGTAGAAGGTCCCCTGATGTTCAACAGAAACGACAAATACTATTTCATGTGGTCTGAAGGTGGCTGGACCGGGCCGGATTATAGTGTTGCCTACGCAATAGGAGATTCACCATTTGGGCCATTCGAAAGAATTGGTAAAGTTTTGCAACAGAATCCTTTTATTGCAACCGGCGCCGGTCATCATTCTGTTATTCAAATTCCCAAAACGGATAACTGGTATATCATTTATCATCGCAGGCCATTGGGCGAAACCGATGGCAACTCAAGAGTTACCTGCATCGAAAGAATGCATTTTGACAAAAATGGTTTTATCAAACCTGTAGCTATTACCAGGGAAGGTGTTGAAGCATACAGAACCAAAAAATGAAAGTCCTTATTCCCCCGAACTCATAAACGTATTTAAGAATCAATTAAGACTTAGAAGCTGTTTGAGTTAATTATTTTAAAATCCTTATGAACGAGATATTAGCTGTTCTCATATTGGAAGAAACAGAAAAGTTGTAGTTATCATGAAATTTCTCCTCGCAAAATGTTCAACTGGTAAAAATATTAATTAACTCAAACAGCTTCTTAGACTAAGCGTATTTCTTAAACAGATCGCCAACGGGCTTAAGTTCATCCGGCAAGACTTCAGCTTTGAAACGAAATTTTTGCAATAGTTGAATGATTAAACCGGGTCGTATTGAACCCGCTGTGCATTTAACACGCAATATTTTATCACAATCCTGAAGATCAAAATTAGCTTTGTAATTAATAAAATTTTTATGAATCTCATAAACCAACATGTTTGCCTGATCGCGATTCAGTACACTAGTTTTAAAAACTTCTATCATTAGTACGGAGTATTAAAAAAACCGGCCGGTAAAATTAAATGCTTCTTCAGTATTACCATTAAAGTTTAAACAGGAATTGGTTGCTGCCATCATTGGTAATTTTTATATGAATCAGCTAAGCAATGTTGACATTATCTATTCATTATTGCCTGTAATTATTTTCAATTTGTGCTTTATAGTTTTGACCTTATTATTTGTTCATTTCCCGTACAAATGTAAACCTGATAAGTAAATATACCGGGGTGTAAATACGGCAATATACGGGGTCGATTGCGACTGCTGGCTTGGATTAATTATGACAAACGCTTCCTCATTTTGAGACAACTAAAATAAATTGTCCGGAAAATAATTATGGAGAATATTATCGTAAAAGCTTACGTGGTTTTCAATTCAAAAGAAATAAATTCAGGATTGAGAAAGCGGCTTTACAGAAGGAAAAGATGCAGTAAAGAATTTCTGGTGAAGTCAATCAAATTCCAACGTGAGCCATGTTATAATTAAAGAAAATGACCACAGTCAAATTGAAGCGGAAGTAACACGAGGTGGTAAAAGAAATTAGGGAAAATGTAATACCTGGCAGAATGGTCACACCATGTCTATACCCCAGCAAATAAGGTTAATTAATAGGATAGAAATAAGGCCATTTAAAAGTAAATAGGGCACCCCATTTACATTACACCACACTTACTTCCCTGAAATTTATTCCCTGCATTATATCGGAACAATATTTTTCATATACATCTTCATAGATCACCGGCAGGCTAAGTTCTGCCAGCAGGTTTGTATGTATGGCTCCGGATTAAAGCCGCTGCCATGGCAGTATATAAGTATCATCCAGCAACTTGTGAAAAGCCTGTTGGCCCTTTCTTCCAGTTGATAGGCTTCGAAACCTAGCAGCTCTTTATCTTTCCAGTCACCGGTTTTTGAGGGCAATAAATTCTCGGCGAGCATGTCCCCTGCAAGAGCATAAAAACAGGCATCCTCGTCTTTCAAAAAAAACAGCATTACTGGAGAGACAGCTAATCGGCGAAACCACCTGTAATAAAAAGTTGCTGCCTGGATTTAATATCTTTTCCATTGGTTTATTTTTAAAAGTCTTAAAATTTAATTGCTAGTGGTATGAAAGTTTCCAAGCAGATGCCAAACAAAAAGAAGTTAAAAATTAACGAGTTGTAAAATGAGACAAAAAGTTAGATGTTCGAAATCGTACAGATCCATGTCATTACCGGTACGATTGGGAGGAGTATGGCTTTTATTTTACCTGCAATTTCGATCAAACATTATCTATAATTGAACTTCCACATGAGGTTTAACGCTATCAACTTTGCGTGGATAAAGCAATGCCGGCAATTTTCAGACGGCAATTTTCAATCACTTTTTCTTATAAATCCAAAAAAGGTAATTCCCGAGGATGAACTGACGTGTGAATTCAACATATCATTTTTTATAGTTTTGGTAGCAGGGAAATAAAATTTTCTTTTTTCATATTTTATCTTATGTTTGTTCAGTAATAATATTCATCCTACTTAATTCCAGCCGAACCTGAGTTCGGCTTCTTTTTCAAACCTCTAATTCTTATTAAATCTTCGTAACCATACGATCTAAGATTGCTTAGACTTTACTTGATTACTCCCAAAGAGTAAATCGGTTTTTTATTCTATTTAAACAACGAATAATGAGTATATCTAATGTTTTTTCTAAGTGCAACCTGAGTTCCATTCTAACCATAATAGTAGCCATTCTATTTGGAATACATACAAATGCCCAGCAACTAAATACAAGGGATTTTGTAATTTATTCGGAAACCGGTTCATATATTGGATCTTCCATCACCATCAATAATGGTTTAGTGGGCAGCCAGTCACTTGTGCAATCGACTGGTTCAACTATATTCAACACGAATATATATTCAGGAGATAAAGTAAATATTACCAACAGCAATACAATTAACGGACTGATTACTGCTGCAAACTCATCATCTTCATCCGGCGATATACTTAGCATTGGCTCTAATTCATTTATAGGTGGCAATATTGATGTAAAGGGCAATATTACCATAGGTGGAGGTACAGTTTCCGGCAAAGTGACACATCCAGTAGGAACAGTTTATAATGGCCCTGTACCTGCTCTTGGTGAAGTAATTGGAGTGCCACAGCTACCTACTTTGCCCGGCATGCCAGCTATTACAGTGTTCCCCGCAGCAGGAACAACAGATATCACAAATAATTCAAGGGTCACGCCTGGCGCATATAGAGACGTTATATTGGGCAGTAACAAGACACTCACCCTGAATGGTCCTGGTGTGTATGTATTTAATTCATTTCACTTTTCAGGCAGTTCAACAAAAATAGTTTTTGATTTCAATAATGCAACTACCGGCAATATTTATATATATATTCACGGTGATGCGGATTTTGGAAAATTAAATGCATCAACTTTAAATGGAGGCAGCCCCTCCCGAATATACCTGGAGATTCATGGCAACGGAAGTACTTCTTCCGTCCCGGGATATTCCTATATTATAGCAAATGGATCCAGCGGAGGCGGATCAAAAGGATTGGGAACAATCTGGGCAACGAATGGAGGAATCAATATAGGATCCGGAACCGGATCAAGTACACTTACTGGTGCATTTTATAGTAGTAAAGACATCATAATTCAAAGCGGTGCTACCATAAATTATGCTCCGTTCGGGATCTGTGTCACGGCCAATGCGGGTGCAGATCAAAACAAATGCGGAACAACAGTCGCGGCCACACTGGCTGCTAACCCCCCGGGTAATGGTGTTGGTACCTGGTCAATTGTAAGTGGACCAAGCACTGCATTAAGTCAGTTTAGTAATGTAAATGACTCTGCGGCGGTATTCACGCCTGCTGGGGGTACCGGTGCTTATACACTGAGGTGGACCATTAGTGGAGGTATATGTGGCACATCAACAGACGATGTTGTCATTAATTTCGATGTGCCTCCTACAACAGCCAATGCCGGGCCAGATCAGATTGGTAGTACTACCTGCGGATTAACAACCGTAAATCTTGGTGCTAATACTCCAATTATCGGCACCGGAAACTGGAGTATTGTAAGTGGAGTTGGGAGTTCATTTGGAAATGCTGCGAGTCCAACATCAACATTCAATGGTTTAGCAGGAAACACCTATACCCTACGGTGGACAATAACCAATAACCCTTGTCCTTCTTCTTCTGATGATGTTATTATCCGTTTTAATCAAAATCCGATGAATATAAATGCGGGACCGGATAAACCACTAGACTTCTCTACATTGACTAAAATAACGGGTACTTCTGGTACTTCCGGTGTTACCTATAGTTGGCAAGCTATCAATGGGGGAATCATTGATCCAAACTATTCTTCTCTCAATAATGATACCATCAAGGTTTCAGTAGCAGGCACTTATATTCTTAATGTCTCTTCATCTGTAAATTGTTTCACTAAAGATACAATTGTAATCACCGGCCGGCTCACCAGACTTATTGGCTCTGAATTG
>JBKJRY010000200.1:0-8504 GCA_046593045.1 Chitinophagaceae bacterium
GTTTGAAAAAACCGAAGGAATTTTTTTTGAAAAGCTTATCAATGTTCCGGCTATAATGAAAAGAACTCAACAATATTTAATCACCAAAAAATGGTCAACCTATTTCAGTACAAGACAGGACACCCTGTAAATTATGACAGACAAACAAATAGAAAGAGTAAAAGCCAAGATTGTAAAATATAAAAAAGCGTTAGCGGCGGACAAAAAATATTGGGGCGGACAATATCACGATGGACAAGGAATTCGATACATAATTCCAAAACAGTTTATCAAAATCAATGACTACAAAGGTGGACAGAGATATTTGAATTGGTTTGACAAAAATTTCCCTGACGATAGCGGTTATCCAATATTTTTATTTGAGTGGACATTTGTTTTATTCAAGTGCGACAAATTAATCGAAGCAGAAAATAAAGCATATCAAACATTTTTTTCTAACACTTATTTGTTTGACAAATTTTTAGAAAAAGAACCTTTACAACTTGACAAAAATGAAAGTTCAAATTGGGAGTATGAATCTTTGGTTGACAATTTTGCTTACTCAAAAATGGATAAAGAATTTATTGAATTCGCAAGTTGGACGGAGGAAATTTTGAGCAGTCGAACATTTCTTGACAAGGCGAACGAATTTATTGAGATTGAAAGAAAACTAAAAACCGAACCTGTTGGAGAAAAGCGAACTAACCTTGTAAATCAGTTATCGAAAATCAAGTTTGGTTAGACAGAAAACAACAGCAGGCAACATTATGCGTATTGCAAAAAGACCCGCAGTACTAACTTCGGAAGCTTTTTTATTTCTTCAATCATCTTTTAAATCGGGGGGCTTTCTTCAATACGCATAATGTTTAGCGGTCATTGTAAAACGACCCGACATCAAAAATAATAACCAATAAAAAACACTAAAATGACAACAAGAGAACTACTTAATTTTTATTACAAAGGATTTGCAGAAAAAGCAAATTGGGAAAACGTAATTGCTGATGACTTTGAGTACATTGGTGGAGATATGACGAAGTCAAACCCAATCGTTGGGAAACAAGGATACATTGAAGTTATCAAACGCTTTTCAAGAGTTTTTGAAACGATGACCATTAAAGAAATGATTATTCAAGACGACAAAGCTTGTGTAATTGGAAACTACAATTTCCAGTTTCCAAACGGGCAGAAAATAAACGGAAACGTATCTGAACATTGGACAATTAAAAACGGAAAATTACAATCTTTGAGAATATATTTTGACACTTTGACTTTTGCAAACAACACAAAGTAATTTTCAAAAATGGCTTACGACCCCCTGTTAGTCCCAGCATACGTTAGCTCTTGGCGCAAGCGTCCTCGCTTGTGCCGCTTACAAATAAAGATTTGAAATATTGTACGGATTCCATGACATATCTTTTGAATAATTCTGGTATAAACATTAATATAAAATATTGTTTACATTAGCTTATGAGCCACAAATACAAATTTCACGATAATGATAAGTTGTATTTTATCTCCTTTGCTGTAGTTTACTGGATAGATTTTTTTATAAGAGAAGAATATAACGATGAGTTAATTAAAAGCTGGGAATTCAGTATTGAAAAGAAAGGATTGCAAATATACGGATGGTGTATAATGACAAGTCATGTGCACATGATAATAGGAACAAAAGGAAATAAACTGGATGAAATAGTTGGCGAAATGAAAAGTTATACATCAGCTCGATTTAAAAAAATTATTAAAGACCATCCGCAAGAAAGCAGGAAAGAGTGGTTGATATGGATGATGGAAAGAGCCGGAAAAAAAAACAGCAATAATGTTGACTGGCAGTTTTGGCAACAGAACAATAAACCGCTTGAAATAAAAGATCAGGAAATGTTTGATAAGAAGTTACAATATATACATGATAATCCGGTTATAGCAGGTTTTGTTACAAAGCCTGAAGATTGGAAGTATAGTAGTGCAAGAGATTTTTGCGGAATGAAAGGATTAGTTGAATTAAGTTATAGTTAGTACTACATAGCACAAGCGAGGACGCTTGCGCCAATTCCGGGGCGAGAATGATGCGTGGGTTTTGTTCCCCACCGCTATAATTTGCTTCTGAAAGGGTAGCCCCTATAGGCATATCATAACAAATGCGCATCCGGCTTTCGCTTCCTGTTCAGATAAAAAACAAAGGCTGCAATCATGGCCAGGAATACAATAATGTTTGCAATTATTGTAATCGTTCTTCCGGTAGTAAATGTTTTTGGTTCGAAGCGGAATTCAATCTGGTGGTCTCCGGCTGGCACATACATACCACGTAATAGGTAATTTGTTTTTACATAATCAGCTTTGTTACCGTCAATAAAAGCATTCCATCCTAATGGGTAGTATACTTCACTTAACACAGCAAACTGAGGTGTTGCACTGTGAAAACTATATTCAATTTTATCATTAAGATTTTGTTTCAATTTTATATAAGCCGATGAATCAGGCGCTGGAAATTGTTTTATAAGTGTCTCGTATTTTTTTTCAACAATGGCTGTATCCTTCAAATCTGTGTTGTCCAGCGCAGCCATCTCTTCGTTGGCATTGCCTACATATTTTATTGCTTTCACCAACCAGGCGTTTCCCAACGCACCGGGATTTAGTTGAGCAACAGGCTTGCCTGTCTGGGGATTCTGAACTATAAAATATTTTGTATTAAGCATATTAAAAACCTGCATATTTCCTTTAGCAAGTTGGTTGGCAATAATATCATTATACAAGCCAAGTTTTGCAGGATGATATCCACCCACAGAATTGTGATGATAAGAAGTCGAGGCATCGTTAAATGCATCAAGTGAAGAATTAAAAACCCTGAAGTTTGCATGATCAGGATCTTTCATTATTTGCATATCGGCTTCCGTAGGAATAAATGCTGCTTCAAAATCTGTGTCTTCAACAAAATTATTTGCATTTAAATATCTTGATGCCACACCCAGCAGATCATAACCTGTGAGGATAATTAGTGATGCAATGAGAAGGACCGGCGAAATGTTCTTTTTTATAAAAAAGAAAAGGATTGCAAATGCTAGTGCTATTAGTAGTATTGATCTCAGCAAGTCACTGCCCATCAGGTCTTTTCTGTCAGTGTGCAAAGCATTTATAAGGTTCCTGCTTACTTCATCTGCCTGTTGTGTCATTTGTGGAGATGCCTGTTGCCCCTGTGGTACCTGCTGTAGTACACTTTGCCTGAAATTATCTTTCAGCGTTTTATCTCCTTTTCCACTGAAAGAGGCGCTAAAGTAAAAACCTGCCAGTAATACTAAAACAGCTCCCGTTATTATGCCTGAAAGCTTTAGTCTTTTCCAGGTTTCAGTGAAGTCAATATCATGCCTTACCAGCTTACTCACAGCTAACACCGCCAGTAAAGGAAAACACAACTGGGGGATTACCAGCGCCATGGTAGTCGCACGGAACTTATTGTAAAAGGGCAGGTAGTCGAAAAGAAAATAATTGAGTTCTTTAAAATTGGAACCCCAGGCCAGTACGATCCCAATGATGGCAGCGGCAAGAATCCACCATTTGTGCCACGACCTCGTGTACACCATTCCAAAAATGAAAAGGAAGCATATAATTGCTCCAAGATAAACCGGTCCTGATGTTCCGGGTTGGGCTCCCCAATAGGAATATGCATTTGCATACTGGAGCGCATTATCCTCCGGAACTCCGAGTGGGGAAAACGTTTCAACAAATTTTGATGAGGCGGTATATTCATTTCCTCCATTACTACCGCCATACAAGCCGGGAACTATAAAAGTGAGCGTTTCAGGAATTCCAAGGCTGTAATTAAATGCATAATCTTTATCCAGTCCGCCTTTTGTTTTGTTTTCGCTTTGCCCTGGAATATTTAATTCCGATCTTCCTCCGCGCATACTTTCTTTTGCATATTCATAAGTAGGCATCATGCTTACAGCATTGCATGCAAGGCCGAGGATTCCGGCAATCAATCCTAATGCGGCACTTTTAAAAGCAACTGCCAGTTCTTTTTCTTTATAACTTTTAATAAGAAATGCAATTGTCATAATACCCGCGATTATCATGGTATAATAAACCATCTGCAGGTGATTTTGCCCGATCAGAAAGGCGCCGAAAAGTGCTGTGATTGCAAATCCTGCCCAGTATTTTTTTTGAAAAAGCAACAGCAGGCCGGCCAGTACTGCCGGCATATACCCGATAGAAAACATTTGCGTATCATGGCCCACTGCAATTATTACAGGATCAAAAGTTGAATATGCATATGCTAAACCACCCATTATGCTTATCCACGGATTTGCACCCGCCACAACGCATAAAAAGTAAAAACATATGCTTGCAAGAAAGAAAAAACTGATTGGCTTGGGAAGGCCTAATTTTAAAATGGGATCAAGGTATCCGACCTGGAGTTTCGTACGTGAATCAAATGCAATCTGGTAAGCGGGCATTCCGCTAAACATACTGTTAGTCCATAAAGGATAATAGCCGTATTTGTCATGGAATTCCATCGATTGCTGGCTCATACCGCGCCAGCCTTGTATATCATGCTGTGATACTACTTTGCCTTCCAATGCAGGTTTGCAATACACAACTGAAACAATTAAAAAAACAACAATTGCAATTATATGCGGCAGTATTTTTTTGAAATTGAAATTCTTCATCAGGAATTTTTCTTTTGAAAAGCAAAGTAAAAGTTTTATGCCAAAGGGCTCAAATAAAGTTTCAGTTTTCCATTCATAATTCTCAATTACCCACTCAATTCCCTATCTTAGTTTTTTTCAATAAAAAATTATGGCCTTAAGCAGAATCTGGGCAGCGTTTATAATTGTAGCAATACTGGCGGCAAGTTTTCAAAGCGTTTTTATTAAGGGCAATTCCGATATTTTTAATCGAATGGTTATCGGGAAATCAGGCGACACTACTCAAACAAAACAACTGGACACCACATCTATTACTCCGCCTGTATTACAAAAACTGCAATCAGGTACTTCATTTGCTGCCGGGAATTATTCATACATTAAAGAGGGGGAAAGAAATTATGTTTCTTACTATGAACAAAAGGCAGATGGTGTAATAGCTACTTGTAAAACTGCGGTTGATATCTCAATAAATCTTATTGGCATCATGGCGTTGTTTATGGGTTTTATGAGTATTGCTGAAAGGGCGGGAGGCATAAGGCTTTTATCAAAAATAATTGGTCCTTTCTTTTCAAAATTATTTCCGGAACTTCCCCGCAATCATCCTGCAATGGGGCATATGGTTATGAATTTTTCCGCGAATTTGCTGGGGCTTGATAATGCTGCTACCCCCTTCGGCATAAAAGCTATGGAGAGCCTGCAGGAGATTAATCCACAAAAAGACACTGCCTCCAATGCACAAATAATGTTTCTTTGTTTGCACGCCTCGGGACTTACGCTTATTCCTGTAAGTATTATAGCCGTAAGAGCTTCGCTGCACGCAGTAAACCCAACGGATATTTTCATTCCTTGCATGATTGCAACCTTTGTAGCCACTATGGCTGCGATGATGATTGTATCATACAGGCAAAAGATAAATGTATTTCAGCCGGTGATTTTATTATGGGTACTTAGTATTGCGGCGATTTTTTCAACCCTCGTTATCTATTTAAAAACATTGCCTTTTGCAGGGGTACAAACATTTTCCGGTATTCTCAGTAATGGCCTTATCCTCCTGATTTTTTTATTGATAATCCTGGGCGCTTTATATAAAAATATCAACATTTTTGATGCATTTGTTGAAGGAGCCAAAGGAGGTTTTGAAACTGCAGTGCGAATCATTCCTTACCTGGTGGGGATGCTGGTTGCCATAAGTATGCTTCGTACGAGTGGTACTTTCGATGTGATCATTACAGGCATGAAACAATTTTTTATGATGCTTGGAACGGACACCCGTTTTGTAGAAGGGTTACCAACGGCGTTGATCAGGCCCCTCAGCGGAAGTGGTGCAAGGGGTATGATGGTAGACACCATCAAAGCTTATGGTCCTGAATCCTTTGCCGGACGACTTTCATCAATCCTGCAGGGTTCGTCAGATACTACTTTTTATGTTGTGGCGGTTTACTTTGGAGCAGTTTCTATTAAGAACACCCGTTATTCAATTGGCGCTATGCTGCTGGCGGATCTCGTTGGCGTCACTACTTCAATACTACTTTGCTATTTGTTCTTTGGAAATAGCCTTTAATTATTTCTTTGTTTTTTTTGGAGGCCGTGGGAGTGGGAGTGTTGTTGAATCTTTTGAAATAAAGAAATTCAGCTTATTTGATGGAAGCTTATTTGGTGGAAGCTTATTTGGTGGAAGAGAATCCGGATCCATATTCATTATTAGTTGATCTTTCGAGTTAGCACCTTTTTCCTCATCTTCAATCACCATATTTGGTTGAAAAACCGAAGCCATTTTTTTAGCATCGTAAATTGCCCGGTTGTATTTATTTCCAAGAACGATAATTGTAACGGAATCCTGGATCATTCTTATGAAAACAGTATTATTGCCGTGCCACCAGCCATTGTGGTAAATTATCTTCTTCCCATTAGGATATACATTCATTCTCCAGCCATATCCATAGTTTCTTATTCCTGGTTTTTCATTACTATAAGGTGTATACGCAGCATCTAATGTTGCTGCTTTAAAAACCTGGTTTGTATATAACGCCTGGTCCCATTTCAAAAGATCTTCAGGGGTGCTATAAATATTTTTATCGCCAAATCCTGTATCTAAAAATGTAAGGCCTTCCTGCCTGCCGCGCCAGTCATATGATGGCATAGCCGTAGCGCTATCTTTTATTGAAAAAATGTAGGTATCCTTCATATCTAGTGGTCCGAAAAAATATTGCTCCAGAACATCAGCATAATTTTTCCCTGAAGCTTTTTCTATAATCAAGCCTAATAAGGCATAATTGGTATTACAATAAGCGAAATGGGTGCCGGGTTTACTTGTCAGCGGAGGCTTGAACTTAACCAGGTATCCAAGCATGTCTTCATTAGAACAATACTGCCTGGTATCCCATCCGAGCTTTTCCATAAAATAAATATAGTTTGGGAGCCCGCTTCTGTGGCTTAGCAATAGCTTTATCGTGACGTTGTCATATGGAAAGTCGGGAAAATATTTTTTAACATCATCATTAAGATTCAGCAATCCAAGTTCTGCAAGTTTTAATACCGCCATTGCGGTAAAGGTCTTTGAAACTGAAGCAAGGTGGAAGGCGCTGTGCGGTGTGAGAGAATCTTTTTTTTGAACATTAAAATAACCATGATAATCTTCAAAAATGATGGTTCCTTTTTTTGCTACTAATATAGCACCGTTGAACCCCCTAGCTATAAAATCTTTATTGTAAAAAGCCTCGATCTCATCATGGTACCTGTCAAATTCTTTTTTTGAAATACTTCCGGGAACTGGTGGTACGTAAAGCGTCGAATCCTTACTTACGGGTTTCGATTCTGAACCCGAACTACAGGCAACAAATAAACCAGAAAAAATAAAAAAGATAAAATAAATTCTACACACATTCATCTCAAATAATTCATAGATTAAGGGACTATATTTGCAATATTACATTACAAACTTTATATGGCAGAAAAAAAAATAACAAGTTATCCAAAAGAAAAAATTAAGATTCTCTTTCTTGAAAATATCAGCAGGGCAGCCACAAAAAAATTTACGGATGCAGGTTATATTTCGGTAAAACAAGTACCAGGTGCACTAAGTGAGAGCGATTTGATAAAAGAAATTAAAGATGTTCACCTGCTTGGTATCAGGTCAAAGTCAAAGATAACGGAGGCAGTTCTTAAAAATGCGCCAAAGCTCCAGGCTATTGGTTGCTTTTGTATAGGTGTTAACCAGGTGAACCTTGCCGAAGCAACAAAAAAAGGTGTAACAGTATTTAATGCACCGTATTCCAATACCCGTTCTGTTGCTGAGCTTGTGATAGCTACTTCTATTATGCTTATAAGGCGAATACCTGATAAACTTAAAGCCGCCAATGATGGAATATGGCTTAAAGATTCGTCAGGCAGCCATGAATTGCGAGGTAAGACTTTGGGCATTGTAGGATATGGAAACATTGGCTCACAGGTAAGCGTACTTGCAGAAGCTCTTGGTATGAAAGTGATTTTTTATGATACTGAAACCAAGATGCCATTGGGAAATGCAGAGGACAGATCTTCTTTAAAAGAATTACTGCGCTTTTCTGATATTATTACGCTTCATGTGCCTGATCTGCCTACCACGCGTAATCTTATCAATAAAAGTACATTGAAATATTGCAAGCCTACAGCAATGCTTATTAATTATGCCAGAGGCCAGGTAGTAGATATTATGGCATTAAGAAATGCCCTGCTTAATAATGAGCTTGGTGGCGCAGCTATAGATGTTTTTCCTTCAGAGCCCCAGAAAAATGGTGATCCTTTTGAAAGTCCCTTGCGGGGATTGAGCAATGTATTGTTAACTCCGCACATTGGCGGATCAACTGAAGAAGCCCAACTGAATATTGGAGAAGATGTGAGCAATAA
>JBKJRY010000235.1:0-2836 GCA_046593045.1 Chitinophagaceae bacterium
GGATGCATATTCACTGACGGTAGCCAAAGCACAATAATCAACATAAGCTGGTGCACGCCACAAAGCGCTGTGCAGGAACTCATCTACTTGGGCAGCATCATCCAGGTTAATTGTATCAACCGGGTCGGCCTTCACTTCATTGGTATAGGAATGAATGATGGCCTGTGCTTCTGTAGGTAAATCTTTTACCCTTAATTCACTGATAAATATTCTTGGGTATTGTGGCGAGGGTGGAGCATACCAGTAAGCATCTAATTTTTTTTGCTCAAAGAAATAGTAATCTCTTTTTTGATATCCATAATGCAAAAATATTTTTTCAAAGGATTGTATACCAAGAAAAGGAACACCAATGGTTCTAAATGCAATATGATCATTTTCAATTTCAGTTGCGTCCGTAATGATGCCTTCTTTTTTCATGGCTGAAATTATACCGGGTACATCGGGTACACGTTCCTGGTATCTCGTCATCAGCCCATTTAATACTTTTTGTAAGGTTAATTCCTTCTGTTCCATTTTTTTATTTTAAAGTTCGCTTAATGCTTCATCCAGGTATTGTATCAGCTCATCTGCATTTTGCTTATTGAAAGTAAGTGGTGGTTTTATTTTTAAAACATTGTGCAGCGGCCCGTCTGTGCTGAGTAAATAACCTTTGTCTTTCATCTTTTCCACAACAGTATCAATTTCTGCCACGGCAGGCTCAAGTGTTGTCCTGTCTCTCACCATCTCTGCTCCAATAAATAGCCCATGCCCACGTACATCACTGATGATGGGGTATTTATTCATTAGCTTTTTTAATCCTTCCATTAAATAATTACCGGTATCCTTTGCATGCTGCTGCATTTCTTCCTGTTCAATAACATCAAGCACAGCAAGGCCTGCAGCCATTGATACCGGGTTACCGCCAAACGTGTTAAAGTACTCCATACCATTATTAAAAGCATCCGCAATTTCATTGGTTACTACTACGGCTGCCAACGGATGACCATTGCCAATAGGCTTTCCCATTACCACAATATCCGGCACTACAACCTGCAACTCAAAGCCCCAGAATTTATCGCCCACTCTTCCAAAACCAACCTGCACTTCATCTGCAATGCACACACCACCGGCAGCACGAACATGACTGTACACTTCCTTTAAGTAATCGGGTGGTAAAGGAATTTGTCCTCCTACGCCGAGCAATGTTTCACAAATAAAAACAGCAGGGGCTTTTCCTTCTGTCTTTAATTCATGAATGATACGCTGCACATCTGCCGCATATTTTTTTCCTGCTTCAGCATCACCATATTTGTAAGGGCCACGGTACATATCCGGGTTGATGGCTTTGTGAATCCAGGGCATTTTACCAAAGCCGCCTTTACTGTCAAATTTATATGGACTCATTTCCATTGCCACCGTGGATGTGCCATGGTACGCATGGTCGAGTACAATGATATCTTTTTGTTTGGTGAAATGACGGCTCATGCGAACTGCCAGGTCATTTGCTTCGCTACCCGAGTTAGTGAAATAACAAACACTTAAAGAGGCCGGTAATGTAGTAGTAAGCCTTTTTGCATATTCGGTAATATTATCATTCAGATACCTTGTATTGGTATTAAGTGTGGCAATTTGTTGTTGCATTCGCCTCACAACAACAGGATGACAATGCCCTACATGCGAAGGGTTATTTACACAATCAACAAAGGTGCTGCCCTTATCATCGTATAAATATTGTAAAGCGCTTTTTACTATTTTCAGTTTTTCATGATAACTGATGCTGAGGTTGCGGCCAACATGTTCTTTTCTTTGCTCTAATAAATCTGTATAGTCTGTATCTTCTATTACTTCATCAAACCCACAAATTTTTCTGAAACTTTCCTGTGCTTTAATGGGGTTGATGCGTATCAGTTTGTACAACAAGTCCCATGCAGGTATTTCTGAAATAAAATGATGTTCATTATTGGTTTCAATAGATGCATTGTAAGCAGACTGTGTAACGCTGATACAAAGCCTTGCAGCAATCAAATAGTACAGGAGATCAAGTTCCGGCTCGGTTAATGGATAGGCTTCGTGATAACCTTTCACCACAAGCGTTGCAGCATGCAATGGATCTTTCTGATTCATCATTGCATAAGTGCAGGCCACCGCCAGGTTATTGATAAGTGAAGTGTACACCATATCACTGAAATCAATGAGGCCGGTTACTTCATCTCCCTGCACTAAAATATTGGTATCATTTGCATCGTGGTGTGCATAAGCATGACGGAGTGATGAAATCTCAGGCAATACTATTGTTTCAAACTGTAGTAAAAAATATCCTGCAATCCTTCTGCGTTCGTGATCTTTTAAACAAGCCAGTTTTTTATTGGCATCTGCTGCATTATTAATATCCCACAAATAATAACGATGCATGGCCGGGTGTGAAAAATTTTTCAATGCTTTATCCATTCTGCCCAATACATTTCCCAGGTCAACTTTCAGAGCGTCTGAATGGCTCTCCAGGTTCATCCAAAATTCCCCTTCAAGAAATGTGAGCAGGCGAAGAAAATAATTTCTTCCTTTTATTGGCAGCACAGTCATTGTCTGACCTTGACTATTTGGAATATAGGGAAAGAATTTATCAGCCACTTCAGTTTGCGAAAGATGGTTTACTATTTTCACCTGTGCATCAAAAAAGTCATAGCTGTGTTCATCGCTGGCTACTTTAAAAATGTATTTAGTGCCACCCGGAGTGGTGAGTAAATAATTCAATTCATATTCACCTGTTAAGGGCTTAACGGAAACTTCAAGCTGGTAGTGCTCTTTAACTAACGCGGCAATATCATTTTCTGAAAAATTCATCTTTATTTTTTTAACA
>JBKJRY010000244.1:0-16384 GCA_046593045.1 Chitinophagaceae bacterium
AAGTACTGTTAATGTAAAACAACTTGCCATCCCGAATGCTGGTCCCGATACTTCTTTTTGCGCAGGCTCATCCGGAGTCACGCTGAATGCATCAGGTGGTAATGATTATATTTGGAAACCTGCCGCAGGATTGAGTAATCCTGGTATTGCGAATCCTGTTGCGAATCCCCAGTCCCCAACATTGTATTCGGTATCCGTGGGTACTGCAGGTTGTACTAAGCGAAGAGAGGATACTGTGTTGGTGATCCCAAGAATGCTTCCCGCTATAGTATTAACCAATGATACCTTGATATGTTCCATTGATACATTGCAATTAAATGCAACCTCAGTAACGGGTAATAAATTTTTATGGTCTCCCGTTTACAATATCAACAGTCAAGATGTAGCCTCAGTTAAAGTAAGCCCAAAGGTCCCCACAACTTATTATGTACAGGTTACCGATGGAAATAATTGTGTAAACACGGATTCTGTTTTTGTGGATGTAAAACAATTCGTAACTATTGATGCCGGTAATGACACAACTATCTGCCAGGGTGATGTTGTAAAACTCAATGCAATAAGTGATGCTTTCCTATATAAATGGACTCCCGCTGCAACTCTGGATAATAGCGCTTCAGGATCACCCACTGCGACTCCATTGAATACGACAACTTATACTGTGGCAGGAATCATAGGCAAATGCCAGTCAACTGATGCAGTCACAGTTAAAGTGGTTCCATATCCTAAGGCAAATGCCAGCTTGGACCAATCAATTTGTTTCAATGGAAGTGCTCAATTAAAAGCTACGGGTGGAAGTAAGTATACATGGGCGCCGATAGCAGGATTATCACGCAGTGATATTCCTGATCCTGTTGCAACTCCGGCGAATACGGTTACCTATACAGTTACTGTTACAGATACGCTGGGCTGTCCAAAGCCCGCATCCGATGATGTTGTAATAACCATCTTTCCGCCAATCAAGGCAGATGCAGGGCCGCAAGATACTTCGATTGTTGAGAACCAGCCACTCCAATTGCATGGCACCGGCGGTATATCTTATCTATGGATACCAGGCACTGGATTGAGCAATCCAAATATTGCAGATCCGGTGGCTAAAATCGGCAGCGATCAACGATACATTCTTAAGGTTACAAATGCCGGGGGTTGTTCGGGCAATGATAGCATTAGTATAAAAGTGTATAGGCTTGATGCAGGTTTATATGTACCTAACGCGTTTACCCCAAATGGAGATAACGTAAATGACATCTTTAATGCAGTGCCACTTGGCATGAAAAGCCTGAACTATTTTCGCATTTATAACAGGTTCGGAGAGGTAGTATTTTCAACCAATCAATTAAATAAAGGTTGGAATGGAACATTAAATGGTAAGCCCCAAAACCCGGATGTTTATGTATGGATCATTGAAGGGACAGATTACCAGGATACAAAAATCTTTAAACGGGGAATTGTCACATTGATAAGGTAGAAAAAAATACGGGTAAAGACGGCTAATTCTTGCCTGAAATATTTAAAAATAAATATATGAATCGCATTGTTTTTATAACCGGTGCAACATCGGGAATCGGCAAAGCAACTACTGAAAAATTTGCAGAAAACGGGGATTCCATTATTATTAATGGCAGAAGAGGTGAAAGGCTCGACGAATTGAAAAAATTATTAGAGAAAAAATATAAAGTAGATGTACTGTGTTCAGCGTTTGACGTTCGAAACAGAACAGAAGTATTAGAAAGTATTAATTCTTTTAAAAATGACTGGCAATCAATTGACATTCTTGTAAACAATGCAGGCCTGGCCCTGGGCAGGGATTATTTTGATGAAGCGGATCTTGACGATTGGGATACAATGCTGCATACAAACGTGAACGGTATGCTATATGTAAGCAGGGCGGTTTTACCTTTTATGGTGAAAAAAAATAGTGGTCATATTATTAATATTGGCTCAGTCGCAGGTGATGATATGTATGAAAAAGGAAATGCTTACTGTGCCAGTAAAGCGGCGGTTAATGCAATTAGCCATACTATGAGGGTAGATCTTTTGCAGCATAATATTAAGGTAACTAATATTAAGCCAGGTGCCGTTGAAACTGAATTTTCCCTTGTCAGGTTTAAAGGCGATGCCGATACCGCAGCAAAAGTTTACGATGGATTTACTCCTTTGACGGCAGAAAATGTTGCCAGTGCAATATTTTATTCTGCTTCCTTACCTCCAAATGTTTGTATAAACGAACTTGTTATAACTGCCACAGCCCAGGCAGATGGAATTTATATATATCGCAGAAAAAAATAGCAATAATTGGCTTCAAATTACGTTAGATCTAGAGGGTATTTGGATAAAAATAAATTGAATAAAATTTTAATAAAAAAAATCCTGATACCTCTTTAACAAGTCAGCTATTTTTAGTAATATTGTTAATCCGCTTTCCGGTTACCCAAAAACAAACCCTATTGAAAAACCTGATTCTAGTTTTGACTCTATTGGTATTCATGCATAAAAATGCAAACTCCCAGGAGGTTATCCGGCAGGTCTCGTGTTTTGATTCCACGTTAAAAAGAGAGGCAGATAGCCTGAAAGCAGGTTTTTATAAACAAGGTTTTGTAGTTGTAAGGGAAGCTACAATGATGATGGAAAGTGAATATGAAATGCCTGTAATAGTCCCCTTAAATGAAGGAAGTTTTTATCAATTTGTATTTATTGGTGATCTTTCTTCCAAAGTGTACGAGGTGAGGATGTATGATTATAGGGAAAAACAGGTTTTCTATCAGAAACATTATGGGGAAGATGTGCAGGGAAATATCATAAGCTACGCATACATCCCGAAATTTTCAGAATACCATATGATAAAGCCCGTGCAGGTAAATAAACAGAAAAAGAAAAATGTTTGCGGATATATAATTATGTTTAAAAAAGTAAGATAGTTTTTTGTATGCTTGTTGATAACTTAACCCGGGGCCTGATTAACCCCGGGTTTTTTTATGTTTAACACGGTAGTTTTTTTACTTTTTATTATCGTAGCTACGACCTTAGGGCATTAACCCGATTTGTAAATTTCCTGCTTTCAAAAAATTCGTGTAAATTCTAATAATAGAAGCGGGAAATCTCGCCTAAAAAGGATGCTGGATTTTACATTTAAACTAATGATATTACCGATATTTATACCAAACAAGGGTAGGGTGAATATTTGGAGATAGTAGATAAAATTGCTCAAACCCCTTTACCAGTTTGAATAAGTTAGAGAAATTAGAAGGTTGCCCGTAGTATAATAAGACAATATTTAATTTTATCTGCCAATGTATTAAGAATAATTTCAGGAGTACCCCTTGTGGTAGAGCTATGCAAGGTCAAAAGCTCAAGGATTGCAGGTTTGCTTATATTTAACATTGGATAATAAAAACAGGGAATAGTAAATAGATTTATTACTTATGACAAGAAAAGGTTTGTACTCATCAGAATTTGAACACGATTCATGCGGTATTGGTTTTGTTGCTAATATCAAAAGTAATAAAAGTCACCAGATTATTTCTGATGCATTAACCATATTAGAAAATATGGAACATCGTGGAGCCTGTGGTTGCGAAAACAATACCGGGGATGGTGCTGGAATTCTTATACAAACTCCCCATGAATTTTTCTTTGATGAATGTATTAAGCTCGGCATACACTTGCCAGCATATGGCAAATATGGTGTAGGAGTATTATTTTTTCCGAAAGATATCCGTTTAAGGGAAGAATGCCGGGATATTTTTAATCGTTGCGCCGAAACACTCGGGCTTGAAATTATTGGATATCGGAAGGTGCCGGTAAATACGCATGATATTGGCCCTACGGCTTTATCAGTGGAACCGGATATTGAGCAGGTTTTTATTGCCAGTCCAGATCATATTAATAATCCTGATGACTTTGAAAGGAAATTATTCGTACTAAGGAATTATTCTGCTCAAACCGTTCATAATACGGTAAGAAAAGATGCGATAGGATTTTATGTAACTTCTCTTTCATATAAAACCGTTATTTATAAAGGACAGTTAACCAGTATGCAGGTCCGTTCTTATTTTCCTGATCTTAGTAATAAGAAAATGGTATCTGCATTTGGCCTTATTCATTCACGGTTTGCTACCAATACATTTCCTTCATGGAAACTGGCTCAACCCTTCCGGTATATAGCACATAACGGCGAGATAAATACTTTGCAGGGAAACCTAAACTGGCTTCGCACCAGTGAGAAAGGATTTGTATCTCAATACTTCAGCAAAGAAGAGATGGATATGCTGCTTCCTGTGGTTGAAGAGGGACAATCAGATTCTGCAAGCCTTGATAATATAATTGAACTTCTGATGTTGTGTGGAAGACCATTGCCACATGTTTTGATGATGCTGATACCTGAAGCGTGGGACGGAAATGATAAAATGGATCCTTTGAAAAGAGCTTTCTATGAATTTCACTCTTCCTTTATGGAACCGTGGGACGGGCCTGCTTCTATCTCATTTACTGATGGAAAAGTAATTGGCGCGACCCTGGATAGAAACGGATTGCGGCCATCAAGATATTGTGTCACCACTGATGACAGGGTAATTATGGCTTCCGAAACCGGTGTGCTGCCTGTCGATCCGAAGCTTATAAAAGAAAAGGGAAGATTACAACCAGGGAAAATGTTTGTTGTAGATCTTGAGCAGGGAAGAATAATAAGTGATGAGGAAATAAAACAAAAAATCTGCTCTCAAAAACCTTACAGCGAATGGCTGAATAAATACAAAATTCGACTCGAAGAATTACCCGAACCCCGGGTTATGTTTACACATCTTGAACATGACCAGGTGTTTCAATATCAAAAGACCTTTGGTTATACTACCGAAGACCTCGATGTATTAATCGCGCCAATGGCATTGGATGGAAAAGAGCCTACCGGCTCAATGGGGAATGATGTTCCATTGGCGGTTTTGAGTGACCAGCCCCAGCATTTGAGCAGTTATTTTAAGCAGCTTTTCGCCCAGGTTACTAATCCGCCAATAGATCCAATCAGGGAACGACTGGTAATGTCATTAGTTACTTTTGTAGGTAATAATGGTAATCTGTTGGAAGAGGATCCACTTTCCTGTCACAGCGTTGCATTAAAACACCCGGTGCTCTCTAATCGGGAGCTTGAAAAAATTAGGAGTATTGACACTGGAATTTTTCAGGCACATACTTTACAATCTTATTTTATCGCAGATGGTAAGCCTGGTTCAATGCAAAAAGGGATTGACAGGCTTTGCAGGTATGCGGCAGACGCAGTTGCAGACGGTTTCGAAGTACTCATAATATCTGACAGGGCCATAGATTCCGAACACGCCGCTATTCCCTCTCTGTTAGCTACCTCGGCGGTCCATCATCATCTCATAAGGAAGGGCCTGAGAGGGAAAGTCGGATTGGTAATTGAAGCCGGAGATGTATGGGAAGTACATCACTTTGCATGTTTGATTGGTTTCGGCGCTACTGCGATCAATCCGTATCTGGCATTATCCTCCATCCGCGATATGAAGTTAACTGGAAAGCTTCAAACTGATCTTGATGTGAGTCAACTCAAAAAAAATTATATAAAGGCTGTAAATGACGGGCTTCTGAAAGTTTTTTCAAAAATGGGTATTTCCACCCTTCAGTCATACCAGGGAGCGCAAATTTTTGAGATTATTGGCCTTAATAAAACAGTTGTTGATAAATACTTTACGGGTGTAATCTCCAGGATTGAGGGTATGGGTCTTGATGAAATTGCCCGGGAAACTTTGGTGAAACATTATTTTTCTTTTAGTAAAAAGACTATCCCAACAGACCGCTTAACAGCAGGTGGCATCTATCAATGGAAGCGAAAGGGAGAGTTTCATTTATTTAATCCCCAAACGATTCATTTATTACAATATTCCACCAGGTTGAATGACTATAATACATTCAAAAAATATTCTAAGTTGGTTAATGATCAAAGTGAGAAAGCTGCTACTTTGAGAAGCTTGTTTCAATTTAAACACATCCGGCCCTCAATATCTATTGATGAGGTAGAACCCGCAGAAAATATTTACAAAAGGTTTGCTACTGGTGCTATGTCCTTTGGTTCAATTTCCTGGGAGGCTCATACAACACTTGCCATAGCCATGAACAGGCTCGGTGGTAAAAGTAATACTGGCGAAGGTGGTGAAGATGAGATCAGGTACGAAGACCTGCCCAACGGAGATTCGATGCGGAGTGCCATTAAACAGGTTGCATCCGCACGATTTGGTGTTACCAGCCGATACCTTACCGAAGCTGACGAATTACAAATAAAAATGGCCCAGGGAGCCAAGCCCGGAGAGGGTGGGCAATTGCCAGGGTACAAAGTGGATGAATGGATTGGAAGAGTTCGTCACGCAACACCGGGAGTGGGATTAATTTCGCCTCCTCCACATCATGATATATATTCCATTGAGGATCTTGCACAGCTAATCTTTGATTTAAAAAATTCAAACCGCGCGGCAAGAATAAATGTGAAGCTGGTTTCAAAGGCTGGTGTTGGTACGATAGCTGCAGGGGTTACAAAAGCAAAAGCTGATGTAATTTTAATTTCAGGACACGATGGTGGCACAGGAGCATCTCCTATAAGCTCTATCAAGCATGCCGGCCTGCCATGGGAGTTGGGGCTTGCCGAGACTCATCAAACACTTGTAAAAAATAAGTTGCGTAGCAGGGTCACAGTGCAAACGGATGGGCAATTGAAAACGGGGCGTGATATTGCTATTGCTACATTACTTGGCGCAGAAGAATGGGGCGTGGCGACAGCGGCTCTCATAGTTGAAGGTTGTATAATGATGCGGAAATGCCATTTAAATACCTGCCCCGTAGGAGTAGCTACCCAAGACCCCGAACTGCGTAAACGTTTTACAGGTGACGCAGACCATGTTGTGAACCTTTTTAAATTCCTCACCCGGGAGTTAAGAGAAATCATGGCTGAGTTAGGTTTTAGAACCATTAATGAAATGGTTGGACAGGTTGATTACCTGGAAAAAAGAGAAAATATAGGGCACTGGAAATATGATAAACTGGATATTTCTGCGATTTTGTATAAGGAGCCGACTTTTAAATATACAGGCCTATTTAAAACAGAAGAACAGGATCATGGATTGGATGATGTACTTGACTGGCAATTATTAAAGGCTGCTCAGCCTGCATTGGACAGTCTGCAAAAGGTAAATGCGTCTTTCAATATTAAAAATACGGACAGGGCCACTGGAACTATTTTATCAAACGAGATCACTAAAATATATAAAGATGATGGTTTGCCTCAAGATACAATTCATTTCAAACTGACCGGAACAGCGGGTCAAAGTTTCGCTGCATTTAATACGAAAGGTGTAACGCTCGAACTTGAAGGAGATGCTAATGATTATTTTGGAAAGGGATTAAGTGGAGCAAAACTCATCATCTATCCATCTGTCGATGCCGGATTTATTCCAGAGGAAAACATTATTATCGGCAATGTAGCATTCTATGGAGCAACCTCTGGTGAAGCATATGTGCGTGGGAAAGCAGGAGAACGCTTTTGTGTCCGTAATTCAGGAGCAAACGTGGTAGTAGAAGGGGTGGGAGATCATGGATGTGAGTATATGACAGGAGGTAATGTTATTATATTGGGAGAAACAGGTAGAAACTTTGCGGCTGGTATGAGCGGAGGCATTGCATATATATATGATGTACAACATAACTTTGAAACATTGTGTAATATGGAGATGGTTGACCTCGATCGTCCCGAGGAGGAAGATGAAAAATTATTACGTGAGATGATTACCAAACATTATCAATATACCAATAGCACAGTTGCAAAATTCGTGTTGAATGATTTTGAAAATCAACTGAAAAATTTTATTAAGGTTTTTCCAAAAGACTTCAAAAGGGTTTTGATTGAAAAGCAAATTAAAGTTAAGATGAGTAGCTAATTCGATTTTGGCAGATCGATTTTATCAAATCTTTCATTCGGAAAATATCACTGCGAATCTTTACAAAAAGCATAATTATTAATAGAAATGGGAAAGACAACCGGCTTTTTAGAATTTACACGGGAACTACCCGAGAAGCGCCTGCCTGAGGAAAGACTCAATGATTACAGAGAATTTGTAAAAATGTATTCTCACGAGAAGTTGAATCAGCAATCAGCTCGTTGTATGAACTGTGGCACTCCTTTTTGTCATGAAGGTTGCCCACTTGGTAATGTTATTCCTGAATTTAATGATGCAGTCTACAGGAAAAGCTGGAAAGAGGCTTACGATATTCTTGCGTCAACGAATAACTTTCCTGAATTTACAGGCCGTATTTGCCCGGCTCCCTGCGAGGCATCGTGTGTATTAGCGATCAATCAACCAGCAATCACTATAGAGGAAATTGAAAAGCATATTATTGAGATTGCATTTGATAAAGGATTTGTAAAACCTCAAAAACCAAATTTACGTTCAGGAAAGAACATTGCAATTGTAGGTGCAGGTCCGGCCGGTATGGCTGCGGCAGTGCAATTAAATTATGCTGGTCATACTGTGACGGTTTTTGAGCGTGATGATGAACCGGGTGGGTTACTACGCTATGGCATTCCGGACTTTAAATTAGAAAAATGGGTTGTTGAAAGAAGAATAAAATTGATGGAAGAAGAAGGAGTTACTTTCAGATGCAACGCAAACGTGGGAATTGACATTATTATCAATGACTTGCTAAGGGAATTTAATGCCATTGTATTAGCCGGTGGATCAACTATACCAAGGGATCTTCCCATTCCCGGAAGAGATTTAAAAGGTGTCCACTTTGCAATGGATTTTTTAAAACAACAAAATAAAAGAGTTTCGGGGAAAGAGGTTATAGAAGAAGATATTTTAGCTGGTAGTAAAAATGTTGTAGTAATAGGCGGGGGGGATACGGGTAGTGACTGTGTAGGTACATCTAATCGTCAAAAGGCCTTGTCTGTTACTCAATTTGAATTATTACCCAAGCCTCCGGACAACAGAGACTTATTTATGCCATGGCCCACCTATCCGATGATATTAAAAACAACAAGTTCGCATGAAGAAGGTGTGCAGAGGCATTGGGCTATTGCAACAAAGGAATTTATAGGAGATGGAAATGGAAATCTGAAAGCGCTAAAAATTGTAGACCTGGAATGGAAGTTTTCTAAAGATAACAAGCCGGCCAGGTATGAGGAAGTTCCGGGAAGTGAATCAGAAATTCCATGTGAACTGGCTTTGCTTGCCATGGGGTTTATTCATCCGCAACATGAAGGATTAATATCTGAAATTGGAGTCGAGCTTGATGAAAGGGGTAATGTTAAGGCTTCCGAAAAAGAGTATCATACTAATATCCATAAAATATTTGCAGCAGGCGATGTGCGCAGAGGACAGTCGTTAGTCGTTTGGGCAATTTCAGAAGGAAGAGAATGCGCCAAGAAGGTGGATGAATACCTCATGGGGCACTCATTACTTGAGACAAAAGATCAAAATATTTTACAGGAATTATAATATCTTTTTTACGTTTAAAACTGACTTGCGTTGCGCAAGTTTTTTTTGTTCATTGCCGTTAGTATTAAAAAAATAAATATCTATTAATTATTTATCAACATAAAATGTGTAAAAAATACTTATCTGTTGTAACATGTTGTTATATAGCTTATTAATAATTATATATAACATATAATAAATAAAAATATCTAAGTTAATTAATTCAATTTCTCAAAAAAGAATGATATTTTTGAAAAAAAATAGTTTTCATGAAAAAAATTACATCAAATCAGTCAATTCCCTTTATTGTATTAATGGTAATTGCTGTCATTGCACTTTTTGTCCCTTCGGTAGCCCATTTTGATGATGGAGGTAAATACAACGCAGCAGATACTACATGGATAATTGTTGCCACTGCTCTTGTTTTTTTGATGACGCCAGGCCTTGCCTTTTTCTATGGTGGCATGGTTCACCGAAAAAATGTGCTTTCGACAATGATTAAAAGTTTTGTTGCCACAGGAGTGATAAGCATCCTGTGGATTACCGTTGGATTTAGTCTTTGCTTTGGTGATTCAATAGGCGGAGTAATTGGAAATCCATTTACCCATCTTTTCTTTAAAGGTGTGGGTTCAGGTGCTCCCTGGAGCCTTGCTCCAACTATTCCGTTAACATTATTCGCGCTATTTCAATTAATGTTTGCAATAATTACTCCTAGCCTTGTAGTAGGGGCAGTGGCTGAAAGAATTCGTTTCTCATCTTATATACTATTCATAGTAATGTTCGGATTACTTGTTTATGCACCAATTGCCCATTGGACCTGGCATCCTGAAGGATTTTTATTCAAGATGGGAGTGCTTGACTTTGCCGGTGGAACAGTCGTGCATATTTCAGCAGGCTGTGCCGCTCTTGCTGGGGCAATTGTTTTAAAACGCAGGAGAGTCCATTTGGAGCATAAGGAAATTCCTCCGGCAAATATCCCCTATGTTTTAATTGGTACCGGGCTGCTGTGGTTTGGCTGGTTTGGATTTAATGCCGGTTCAGCGTTAGCAGCTAATTCATTAGCGGTTTCTGCATTTGCGACAACCAATACTGCCGCCGCTGCAGCGGGACTTGCCTGGATGTTTTTTGATGTGTTGAAAGGAAAGAAACCTTCCGTTCTGGGATTTTGTATAGGTGCTGTAGTGGGCCTTGTTGCCATTACACCTGCCGCCGGTTTTGTTGCAATACCTCAAAGTATTTTTATTGGAACAGTGGCAGCTCTTATATCAAACGTCGCTGTTTACTATAAATCCAAATCAATTTTAGACGATACCCTTGATGTTTTTCCTTGTCATGGTATAGGTGGTATGGTTGGGATGCTCATGACTGGAATTTTTGCCACAACCAATATAAATAGTGGTGGAAATAATGGCTTGTTTTATGGTAATCCCGCATTTTTCTTTATCCAGGTAAAAGGACTTGCGATCGTTGTGGCCTACAGCTTTACTGTTTCCTATGGAATATTTAAATTTATCAATTGGGTGATGCCGATGAGAGTAAGCACTGCGGATGAAGAAGCAGGCCTTGATGCTTCACAGCATAATGAGAAATATTTGCAGGGCACTTTACTCGTTAGAAATAATGGTGTCTTAAACGAACAGGAAAGAGGTGTAGTTGAAAATATCGACTTCTGAAAAGAAATTAAAAGCTAACAATATAATCTGACATAATACAACAGCACTTTTACTTAGTCATTACCCGTAAAAATAATAGAGTCTTTCTTTATAAGAAGGCCATTTGATTGGAATATTAACTGCTCGGAAAGTTGATGGTTAAATCCGGAATGCGTAAAAGTTTAAGGACAATTTTCTTGTATTTCTTTATAACGAAATCTTACTAAACGGGAAAGGGGTATGGCCGAAATAATAACTTCTGAGAAAAGTTATTCAGCCAAACCCCTCCAATTTTAATCTTTAAATCTAAAACAATGATAAGAAAAATTTTCGTAGGAACACTCGTATGTCTTAGTTTTCTTTCAACAAATGCTCAAATAGATTCTACCAACCCTGGCCCGACTATAACAGGCTCTGCAGATGTGTATTTTCGTTATAATTTTAACGACCCTAAATCTGGAGCAACGAATAATTTCACCAGTTTTACAAATTCTCAAAACTCATTTCAACTTGGAATGGCCAGCATAAGAGCAGACCACAGTCTTGGAAAAGCCAGTGCTACAATAGATTTAGGTTTTGGACCGAGAGCTGAAGAATTCTCGTACGGCGATCCATCCCATTCTACCCTATTTGCAGTTAAGCAGGCTTATGTAAGTTATGCTGTATCTGATAAATTTAAATTAACAATAGGTAAATGGGCAACCCATGTCGGTTATGAAGTAACTGATGCATATTTGAATCGTAATTATAGCATGGACTATATGTTTTCTTATGGCCCGTTTTCACATACAGGCTTAAAGGCTGATATAGGCCTCGGTGGGAAAAGCGCTTTAATGCTTGGTATTGCAAATACTACAGATGTAGTTGCAGAAGCCGGTTCGAGAAGGTACGCCTTAGCACAATTTAGCACGGGTTCAGCAGATGATAAAGTAAAGGCATATCTCAATTACCAGGGCTCATATGGTGGTTCTTTTAGCACCTCGCAATTTGATCTTGTACTTACTGGAGCTGTCTCTGACAAATTTAGTATTGGATATAACGGCACAGTTCAAACAGCGAAACCAGACGGTGGTGATAGTGACAGCTGGTGGGGCTCTGCTATTTACTTAACTGCAGATCCCACAAGCGCCTTTGGCATAACGTTACGGGGTGAATATTTCCATAATGAAAAAGGAGTTGTAGGTTCCGGAACCCTTATTGATGGAACTAACATATTTGACGTTACCCTGTCTCCAAATTTCAGGGTAGGAAATCTTACTATCATTCCTGAATTAAGGTTAGATAATAGTAAACTTGCAATTTTTGAAAAGAGTGATGGAACAGCAACCAAGTCTACGGTTACTGGATTGCTGGGTGCAACATATCACTTTTAATCTATCTACTTTTTAGTCTATCCATTCACAATATAATTACCACTCAAAAATCCTTAGCTAATGATTTTAAAAAAACAAAACAAAAGCCGAAATTATTTTATAATAAGTATGTTCTTTCTGTTTATAATTACTTTAATAGGTTTCCCTTCGTCAGTTTCAGCCCAGGCTGCTCCTACCGAACCCACACCTGCGCTGCCGCAGGATGTCGCGAATATTATCTGGCTATGCCTTACAGGGTTTCTTGTATTCTTTATGCAGGCAGGATTTGCAATGGTGGAATCTGGCATGACAAGGGCTAAAAATTCAGCAAATATTATGATGAAGAATCTGCTGGATTTTTGCTTTGGAGCTGTTTTATTCTGGGCAACGGGGTACGCAATCATGTACTCCAGCGGAGATTCAAACTATTTCGGTTTTGATTCCGCTCTTGCATTCCTGGGAACTGCAAACGCACCAACGGATACCGCGGGTTATAGTATAAGTGCTGCATGGTTATTCCAGGTGGTTTTCGCCGCAACTGCTGCTACTATAGTTTCCGGAGCCATGGCAGAAAGGACGAAGCTTATTTCATATATAATTTACTCTTGTATCATCTCCGCAATTGTTTATCCTATAAGTGGTCATTGGATATGGGGGGGTGGTTGGTTAAGTGACATGGGTATGCGTGATTTTGCAGGATCAACGGTCGTACATTCTGTAGGAGGATGGGCTGCATTAGCCGGAGCGATTTTAGTAGGACCAAGGTTAGGAAAGTATAACAAAGATGGTACTGTTAATGAGATTAAAGCGCATAATTTGCCTTTAGCAGCTTTGGGTGTTTTTATACTTTGGTTTGGATGGTATGGATTTAACCCGGGCTCAACCTTAACCGCGGTAGCAGGCGTTTCCCATATCGCGGTTACAACAACTCTGGCAGCAGCCACAGGCGCTATTGGCGCTCTGATTACCTCATGGATCAAATTTAAAAAACCAGACCTTCCAATGACTCTTAATGGAACGCTTGCCGGTTTAGTCGGTATTACAGCTCCATGTGCATCTGTTAGCACAGGAAGTGCTGCTCTGATAGGCCTGATAGCAGGCATTTTAGTATTCTTCTCCTGCCTTTTCTTTGAAAGAAAATTGAAGATTGATGATCCTGTTGGAGCGGTGAGTGTTCACGGGATTTGTGGAGCATGGGGCACTCTCGCGGTAGGTTTATTTGGGCAAAGATCAATTGACATTCAATATTGGGGAGAAGATACGGCAATTACAAATGGCTTATTTTATGGCGGTGGGTGGCATCAGTTTGGTGTGCAGACTATAGGTGTAGTTTCAGTTTTTGCTTTTGTTTTTATCGCAATGTTGATCATATTTTTTATAATAAAATCAGTAATTGGTCTGCGGGTAAGCGATGCAGAACAGATTGAAGGGTTGGATATTGGTGAACATGGGAATGTAGCATATGGAGGCTTTACTATGGAGCCTGAGCTGTTTAGCTAAATGGTGCTAAGTGAAGATTACTGCATTGACATCAGGCTTTTAAGCAAATTGATACATGGTGTGATCAATGAAATATATTTCTTTAAATTAATCGTTCCTGGCTTTTTTTAGAGAAGCATGTTGTAAAAATTTTTGCAACATGCTTTTCTTTACTCTTTTTTTAAAGGCAAAACCGTAGTCAAAGTATGGTTTATATGTTTTTTTCTGATCCTCTTACCTTAAGGTCTTGTGCAGGCAACCTTAGCAGGATTGGCTTTAGACCATGGCATTCAACCATTACTGATATTTTTTATCAATCAAGTCTACTGCAATGTCAGCCAATTTTTTGCTGAGTTGATTGGAGGATTGACATGCTTTGTTTTTGTGTTTATAGGAATGTACCTGTTCTTCAAGTTATGTGCTAAAACTATCGCACTAAGTAAAATCAATCGCTGCAGATGAAGAGGCTGGTCTTGATATGCCTGAGATGGGTGTTGTGGGTTATGTAGATTAATAATATTTCCATAGCATGCTGCAGGTTTTTTACAGCATGCTTAAAATAATTTTTATTCAATAAAGTCTATCGATGAGAAAACTTATCAGAAAAGCGATCAACCCTATAAAATTCTTTATTTCTGATAGCAGATTTATAGGTATTCTTTTAATTGCGTGTACACTGATTTCGTTGGTATTATCCAATACTGTAAATGGAGAATGGTATAGGGGAATATGGAACAATAGTTTGCACTATGGACTACCCTTTGCCCTTCCTCATTCTGGTTTGAAGTGGATAAATGATTTCTTTATGGCATTTTTCTTTTTGTTTGCCGGTATGGAAATAAAACGTGAGCTGGTGGAGGGAGAACTTTCTAACTTCAAAAAGGCAGTACTTCCATTTGCCGCGGCGCTAGGGGGAATGATTGTTCCGGCGCTTATATATTCTGCTTTTAATATTAATTCTGGTTTTGCACATGGATGGGGCATACCAACCGCGACGGATATTGCATTCTCACTTGGTATTGCCTCGCTATTTGGAAAAAGAATACCTGCCAGCCTTAAAATATTTTTGATGGCACTCGCTATTATAGATGACCTTGGTGCTATTATTATTATTACCCTTTTCTATGGAAGCAATGTAAAATGGATTTTTCTTCTCGTTGCCGCTTTCATATATGGCCTGTTTTGGCTTGCTAACTATCGTAAGGTAAAACTGGGGATATTGCAAATTATATTGTCGGTTCTGTTGTGGTATATGATATTTAACTCCGGGGTTGAGGCTAGTATTTCCGGGGTTTTGGTCGCGTTTACTATACCTGTAAATGCCCTGCCAAGATTGGAAAATGCGATACATAAATTCGTAAATTTTTTCATTTTACCCCTGTTTGCCCTGGCGAATACCGCGATTATGATTCCTCCTGATATTGTAAATTCTTTAAGAGATTCAGTAAGTATTGGTATAATGGCGGGCCTGGTAATAGGTAAACCGGTCGGAATTTTTATTTTCAGCAAGGCGATGATTTCATTAAAAATTGCAAGACTCCCTACCAATACTAACCTAAGGCAACTATTGGGAATCGGATCCCTCGCTGGCATTGGATTTACTATGTCAATATTTACGACTGTGCTAGCGTTTCGGCAGGAGCTATATAGAAATATTGCAATGATATCAATTTTAGCAAGCCTGGTTTTATCGCTCACGTTGAGCTGGATATATTTTATCGTTATTGACAAGAAAATTACTAAACCTGTTTATAAAAAAACTCAACAGGTACATAGGCCTAAAGTGGCCTTAGGTTAACTTAATGGTTACCTGTAAAATATAGTAAGATAATATGTGAAACGTTTTCAATTTGGGGCAATTTCAAATTGAGTCTTTCATTTCCATGGAAGGCTTTTCAGTCATAAATTAAGAGTAGTTTCTGGTAACTGAAATTTTATTAATAAGTTGTAATTTATTTAAAGAATAGATTTTGCAGCGTTAAACTTTATAAAATACATGTCAACAATAATAATTATAGTTTTCATATTTGCAATATTAATTGCGTGCATTTTCCTGGCATGGCGCGATGATAAAATTGGCGATCTTGAAAAGAGAGTTGATATTCTTGAGCAACAAGCAAGTAAAAAAATAGTAAGCAGGTTGTTTTTTGTAGAACTCAAGTCTATAAATAGTGTACTGGATACTCTTAATAATTGCTTTTATGAAATTGATGAGAATGGCGATTATGATATTGATACGGAATACCGGCTCGAAGATGTCGATGATGAATGGTGGGAATCATTATCTATCGGTGACCTTGAAATCGTGAATAAAATGAAATTGAAATAAATAGTGTAGGACTTATTTCAGTCTAAAGCCTTACGTTTTTTTGATATTTCTGCAATAAGAACGATAGTATCCAATTCCCTTTCGGATAATGAGTAAATT
>JBKJRY010000110.1:0-10738 GCA_046593045.1 Chitinophagaceae bacterium
CTATACAGGCATTTACTTCACTCAACGATTGGGGTGTAAAGGGACCGCCGGTTAGGGTGATTAATTCAGCAGGGTTATTATCTATAAACAACCGCCACGTTTGCGACGCCACATCAAAAGAGGCTCCCACATGTGTCCACGTATTCATGGGTATCGTAGCGACGCTCGTTATGGAGTGGTTCAGGGATTTTGCATCCTCAAAATCCGCCACGAGTTTCCTGTCGGCTAAACGATAGGCCAGGAAATAATTCACATCAACTGAGGCCAGTTCCTGTTCAGCACGCCCTTTGGTAATGATGGGAATAAGGCCATCCTGGCCGCCACCGGCCCCTGTAGATCCCGATCGTGTCGTAGAACCATAGCCCTCAATTTTGATCCATGCCTCCACGGTAAAGTTGGTGAGATGTAATGAAGGCGCGTTTCCCAGTTCAACATAGGTCGTATCTGTGAAGCGGATGGATTTATGATTATTGGGGGGTACATTGATAATCGCGACATCTACCGTACCCCCTGTCGTTTGATAATTCGAATTAGAGGTGGTAAGGCTATTGGTTACAAAGGACGTATAAGTACCCACATTCGGGCTTGACACAGTAGCGCTTCCGCTAATTGTAAGCACATCAAAATTAACCACATTTCCGGGGGTAAGTTGCGCCGCGGAAAATGTACTGTTACCATTGATAAAAAACCGTGCTCCCGAAAAATCCAGGGGTCTTTTTGTTATAATTAAGGCAGTATTGTTGGAGAGCGCCTCATAAAACGAATAGTTTCCATTATTTGCTACCAGCCCTGATCCATAAATCAGATGACTACCGACGTTGCTGGAATCATTTGCTAAAGATGTCCATATGAGCGTGCCAGTTGTAGCTGTAGCCAATGTTTCACCATTTACAAATCCTGTAACAGATCCACTGAATATGGGATCAGGATCACCATAAACCCTTGTGGCCACGTTTGCAGTATAAGTAAGTACTGCATCTGTGATGATTAATGAGGTTGAATTCCCCGGCGCCTGCACCAAAGTATAATTTCCGCTATTGGGAGTTAAACCCGAACCCGTGATAGGATAATTACCTACATTACTGATTGTGGCAGCTGTAGTGGCAAAACTTAGGGTACCGGTTGTGGCGGTAGCCATAGTTTCGCCATTTCGAAAACCGGTAACCGTTCCCGTTAGAGCCGGGTTAGCGGAGCCATAGACCCCGCTTACCCCCGAAGCCACATAAGCTAGCGTGGCCGATGTCACCGTAAATGAAACGGTATTACCGGTATTTACAGCAAACCCACCATTTCCGCCAAAATCGCCTCTCACCGTATGGCTACCTGCATCCAGGAGGGAGGGATCATATATTATCGTAGCCATGCCGGTTGCGGGGTCTATTGCAGCCGCACCCACAGCCACTCCATCCACGAAAAACTGGACAGGTCCGCCGAAAGGGTTCGGAGTCACTTTTGCCGTAAACCCAATAGAGGTTGTGCCATATACGACAGTATTAGGCGACACGGTTGTGGTTGTTGTGGTGGTAGAAGTAACCGTTGGCACAAAGCCACTGCTTACCCAAGCCGGGCCGCCCTTGGTAGGATCGGTATAAGGATTTACGCTTCTCAAGATTCCATTCGCGCTGCCTGCAACGCTGTTGGTTGTTACAGTATCTCCATTTTCATTAAAGCCCCATCTCCCTAATAAACCTGAGCCACTAGTCAGCTGGTTATTCATATTAAACTGGATCTCGGCCTGGGTAAGGGCGCGGTTCCATATTCGTACCTCATCAATCTTTCCATTAAAAAAACCACTTGGTACTCCAGCGGAGTTTAATGCACTTCCAATAGAGGCGTGTTGAATCGAAGTATATTCAGGAATTTTTCCTGCTCCCGCATTTCCTGTGCCGGCTATAACGCCATTAGCGTATAATTTCCACGCGCCGTCTGATATATTGTATGTTGCGGCAACGTGTGTCCATACGTCATTAGGAATGATAGTGGTACCAGTTACGGGATGATTAAGTCCGGTATTTGTTCCCAATAATTCTTCAAAATCTGCTTCCAGAATATTAGAACTGTTAATTCCTAAAAAATAATTCACGTTATAAGTAGGATTATCATTTTCAGAGCGGCCTTTCGCAATAATTGGTATAGATGCGGTCAATCCACCGCTCCCTGTAGAAGTTGTAATTCCAGCACCCTCCAATTTTATCCACCCTTCAACGGTGAAGCCCGTAGAAGCAGAAGTGGTGTTCAATGATGGCGCCGGACCGAAACTCACATAATCATGTACCCCATTAAAATCAATAGAAGCATTGGTTGTTGGGTCCGGATCATTAAAACCAGTGACCCATTCATAATTATTTACAATAGAACCGTTAGCTCCGCCGCTGACTGAGTTTGCAACACCTGCACCCGTTCCTTCACCTAGTCCCCACCTTCCCACAAGGCCTGCACCGCTGGTAAGTTCGCCGGGGTCGAGTGAGGTTAAAGCAACATTCCAGATGCGCACTTCATCTATCCGGCCGTTAAACGAGCCCCGCTTTGTTAATGTGGTGGAATTTAATGTTGATCCAATACAAGCGCTTACGGTGCTTGCTGATTGCGGTACATAGGAAGCTGCCAGCACAAAGGGTTCTACAGAAGCTCCTAGAAAAAGCCGCCATGTTTTTCCCGCCACATCATAGGAGGCCCCCACATGGGTCCATGTATTCATCGGTATGGTCGCCGTACTGGTGACGGGGTGATTAGTACCGTTTGCTTCTTCAAAATCAGCCACCAATTTATTGCTACCTGCTGCATATCCTAAAAAATAATTGATATCCCTGGACGCAGTTCCGTCAATATCTGCGCGACCCTTAGTAATAATAGGAACTACATTAAGCAACCCTCCGCCTAAAGCAACATCCTGGGTTTGTGTAGTTGAGCAGTATCCTTCAATTTTTACCCATGCTTCAAGGGTAAAATTCGTCAATTTGAGTTCGGCAGGATTTCCCAGGCTGATATAGGTAGTATCTGTAAACCTTAATGCCCAATCTCCTTCAGGAGGCGGGGTACCGTTCCATGTGTTAAAGGAAGAGACATTGCTGGTGGTGGTATTTACACCATCGCTTATGGTAACATACCATTCATAGTCAGTGGAAAGCTGCAAACCTGGCCAGCTAAAAGTAGTGGAAGTGCCGGAGGGAACATTCGTGTTGGTTCCAATCAGGCCGAATGGACAAAGAAAAGTAATGGGCAGGGTGAAATCACTGTTTGGGTACGCAGGCAATGAGCGGGAAATATTGGCATAGGGAGAAAAGGTTTTTACACTCAACAAATTTTGGGCTGGGAGAAATTGCAGGATCCTTAAAAAACCATTACCCCCGTTTGTATACCCGCTTTGAAAATCGGCCATTATGGTATGTACCGTATTACCATTGTAAGTATCTGATCTCCGTCCTTCCCCGGGAACATGTCCCGCAAGCATTAAAAACAGGTTGGAATTGTTTTTCAGGTCGTCGTAAATTTTTTGCCCTGGCCCCTGAAAGTTTGCAGGGTTGCCTGTTCCCAATAAATTATGTGTCGAGATGATTCCCTTACTTGTTGGATAAACTTTCAGGAGTGAATCGGCCCAATTAAGAATCGATTGCAGTCTGGCTGAATTGCCATCAGGAAAAAATTCAATACTTATATTTATGAAGTCGATTCCTCCGGAAGAAAACAGCTCAAAGTGATTATTGTTATTAGTAGTACCATATCGGCCTGCATAATATCCTCTCCCCGTAAACCGGGCTGTTCCAAAATATTGATTATAAAAGGTAGTGGTTCCGTTTATATCGTCTTTTGGAGTTTCATCATGGTTGCCTACACAAATCCCATAAGGAATTCCATCTGCTGTCGGAACATTTGGATTTTCGATAAACTTCATGGCTGTATCTGCCCTTCTCCATTCTATTTGCTTATCTGAACCCGGTGGATTATCTCCATTTTGAACACAATCCCCCAAATGTGTCACAAATGCAATGTTGCTATCCAGCCGATGCGCTGCGATCCATTGAGTCTGCGCTTTAAATATTTCATTGCTGCCTCCTCCCCCGCTGTTAGTTCCGGGCACTTCTTCGGTATAAAATTGGGTATCAGGCAAGCCGATGATAGTAAATTTTGGAGCTGTGGACGTACAGGTTTTTTTTCGGCCGTAAAGTTTCACTGTCATGGGATCACCGTTAGGATCACTCACTTTAACCGTGATGGTATTATTTGAGTAGTTGATTGCCCCATTAGCGGGGTAAATATTAGTAGGTTGAAGCGGTGCCTGGCTATAAGCACCAATTGAGAATAGTACAAAAAATAAAAGATTCCCTATTTTTCGTTTAGCGGAATCAATTTGCTTAAGCATAAAAACAATTATATATAAATTGTACAAAGGATTGTTTTTTGGGGAAAATGCTGTTTAAGCTTTACCAAGGATTGGGTGCCTTTTCATATTACTTCACTAAAATTGTTTAAGGTATCAATTTACTTTTTAACAATTTATAGATGTTAAATCATAGAAACAAGAATAAGTGGACGGGATAATAGATTTGGAATCTATAAGAATTGGACTCCCTTATTTTCTTACGGAGAGGTAAGAATTAAATGTACTACAAAATTTATAAAAAAGGAAATTATTTTTTTTATAATAATGTAGAACTTTCTTTATAGAGTTAGCCTACTGGAGATTAGCAAAATATTCTTTTTCTAAATCTAAGCAGTAATTTCCCTGAACGATATCATTCCCTGGCCAATTTGTAGGTAAACCTATTTCCTTCACTCAATACTTCCAAAAGATAAATTCCTTTGCCTAGATAAGCGGGAGGTATATTTAACTCTATTAAATTTCCGGCATCTCTAAATTCACGGGAAACCAACAATTTACCAGCTATATCAAACAGCCGCAAACTGACTTTACCTTTTGGCTGATTAATTAGTCGCAGGCGTATGGTGTTTCCAAACGGGTTACCCAGCACATAAATTCTTTGCTGTAATCCTGCAATCTTTATAATTAAGGTCTTGCTGTAAGTTGTTTTACCATCATTGTCAACCAGCTTTAAGCGGTAATAATTTACGGCCCCTGCTTTGTCATCATTATAAAAATAATCGTGCCTGGTAATTGAAGTGCCCGCAGATGAGACATTGCCAATCGTTTCAAAATTATTTCCATCAGAAGAACGTTGAACCTCAAAATAACGCGAATTGGTTTCCGAGGAAGTACTCCATGAAAGTTTTACAGAATTATCCACTGTGTTACCTTCAAAATTTATCAAAGGAAGGGGTAATGTGGAAGTGACGATGCCCGCGCCAAATCCTGAAAAGCCTGTATTGAAAGTATAACTCAACGTATAATCTATACCAAGCATCCCATGGACAGGCGGAACCATCTCTATATTTCCAGCAGCACCGGGATGGGCAGGAGTGGCAGAAGATATTGCCCCGGATGTTTTTACAAGTTGGATATTACTCCACTGATATCCGGTAGCGGCTTCCCATCCTGCTTTTTCGGCAGGAGTATAATACAGCGTAACGGTGTAGATCCCATTTGGATTATAATTCCCGGGTATGATGCGATAGGTTTTATTCATTAAATAATTAGAAGTACCATAGTCGATGAATTGAGAAGTACCCGTGCCTGCCCTGTCTATAGTGACTGACGTGCAACCATAATCGAATGAATTTCCATTTTGGATGCATGCCAGTATTTTACCTGAAGCATCAAAATAAAATACTTTATCGCCACCCCCAAGCTTTGCCTGGCTGGTGCTATTCAATGCTGTGCTTACATCGGTTTGAGGAATGCTTTGAGTAAATGTGAAAACGGGGCGAAAAGAATTTACAGCGGTAGCTGTCGCAAAACTACAGCCCGCATCGGTTCCGCTATTTGTAATATTTTTTGCCTGGCAATTATAGCCCGGACCCTGGCCCGCAACAATATCATCACCGGTAGATACAGCATTGTCATAACAAAATTCAAATACAAGATTACTTGTGCCGTCCCAGGTAAAGCCACCTGGGATAGAAAATTCATTATTGCCAAATACCGAATTATAGTCAGCCGACTGAATCACTTTCCATGATGCGGGAGAGATAAATCCTGAAGACAGCGTTGTAGCTGTAGTGGCTCCTACCTTGAAAGTAAAGCCCATATACGGAGCCGTGCTTCCTTTTGATTTTATTAAGAAACTTATGTTCGTTATAAGGCCTGGCCTAAGACCATTTGCTATTAACTCAGATGCACGGTACAGGTATTGAACCTTTTTATCCGCCTGGCTTCCCTGCAAAGGGCTTGAAGTACCAAGATTACTATTACCACTTCCACTTGTCACAACATTTATAAAACCTTCATTTGCGGAAACTTCATCATCAATAATTTCTATTTCAAAGTTCTGCAAAGTCGTGCCCGTTGTAGCCGCTGAGCCCCCGGATGTAATCGCATAATTTAAATAAATGTATTCATTTCCTTCAAATGAGATATCATCTTTTACTGTTACATCCACCATCTGCGGCCCTGTAGTCCCTGTGGGAAATGTAACCGTATTATTCACTATCGTATAATCGCTATTATTGGCTGTAGTTGAAGGTGATGAAGCACTTACCAGAACGGTTACGGGAGCAGTAGCCGGTGCTGATAAATACAATTTTACCGGTATAGTAGTTGTCCCCGGATTACAAGCATTTGTAACCCCTCCATTTTCAGCAACAGAGGCTCCGCTTTTTTCAAAATAAACCGTGGGTAATGTAACATTGGTAAGTGTGGTCGTAAATAAACCACGGCCGTGTGTTGCCGCCAAAATAGTATTATCCGAGGCCCTTACTTTCAACATATCCACCCTGGTATTTGCTAGTCCTGGATTTGTGGGGGACCATAATGTAGAACTTCCATTTAAGTTATCTGTGCTCCATACGCCCATTTCTGTAGCAAGCAAAGCCTGGTCGTAATTATTAGGATTAAATACAACCCATCTTACCGGCATATCAGGCAAATTACCTTCATCATTTATCCAACTTGTTCCACCGTTCGTAGTTTCAAAAACACTTGTTACTCCATAATTTGAATAAGTTATTAAAATATGATTTTCGTTACCAGGTTCGATTGCAATACCAGATATAGATCCGGTACCTGTCCTGATAACGCTGCCCGTAACTGTTGCTGTAGTTGCCGTACTGGCATTGTCTACATATACAATACTTCCGTTTGAAAGTCCAAAATATACCCGATCCGTAATATTTGGGGAAATGTAAACATGAGTTACCCTGGCGCCGCTGAAATTTGCCACCGTTACGCCGGTATTGGTTGAACCTGTAGTTAACCACCTTGCAAAAGCACCACCGGTCCCGGTACTCACGGTTGTATAATCACTATATAAAATTTTGGAATTATCATCGTAAGCAGTTGGGTTTATGAATGAACCATGGCCCTGGTCGTCAATTATTTTTGAAAATGAACTTCCGGAATTTGTTGAGCGATAATAGACACTATAGACAAATGAAGTGAATTGATTGGCAGAAGTCAACTGATCAATATGGCAGAATGCACCATCTCCACCGCTGGCTGAACTGGTATTTTGTACGCCTGCACCTCCCGAAAATTTCTGAGATCCATTATCCTGCGCACCAGCCAAAAAATAGGTAGAACCGGCAGTTGGATGTATAGCCCCTCCATAAAACTGTGTCACGTTGTATCCACTATTTTTATTGACAAAGCCCGGTTTTGATCCCGCAACATTTACGTTAGTTGTGTAATATACCCCGCCATCGGTTCCCCATATGGCAGTGCTGGAACTTCCCGGGGCAAAAAGAATAATATGATGATCAGCATGAACAGTAACAGAAAAACCAGTAGCAGCGGCTAATGACCAAGTGGTTACCTGGTCCCAGGATGTACCACCATCTGTGGAACGTAGCGCATCCACGCCACCGATTATGATAGTATTTGCATTATTTGGATCAACCACGGCCGCAAGATCATACCACGATTGCCCTCTTGTAAAATTAGAATTGTTGCCCTGGTCTATAATTGTTGGAACTGTACAACTAGTCCAGGTTCCGCCTCCATTATCTGTCCTGTATATTGCATCTACATCATCGCCGCCAGCTTGCTGGCATAGAACATATACTTTATTTGCATCAGATGGCGCTGTAGCAAGTTTTAATCTTTCATGACTTCCAGGAACAGAAATATTTGTCCATGTCCCGATATCCCCTTTTTGAGCCGAAGCAGACTTATAGACATTGCCTACAAAGTTAGACACATAAATGTCGCCATTCGCAGCCAGTTGAACATCGCTGATGGAATTGATCAACACAGTAGTCCATGTATTTCCGCCATCAGTTGATTTTTTGAGCCCGGAGGCTGTAGCTGCAAAGATTGCGTATGGAGCAATTATAATATTTTGAACATAATTAAACTGGCTGCTGGTTGTGGATCCCAGATGATTCCACGAATTACCGCCATCAACACTCTTCCAGATACCCAATCCCCTTTGAGCATCTAAATTGCCCCAGATTTCACCGGTTCCAAAATACATAACCGACGGAGTAGATGGGTCCTGGGTTATACATGAAATCGCAATATTATCAAGAACATCGCTGATCTTTATCCATGTGGGGTTAGCATTACTAAGATTGGCACATTTCCAGATTCCGCCGGATACGCCTCCGGCAAATATTGTATTGTTTGATGCATCATTTTTATCAAAAAGTAAAGCTCTCGTTCTACCCCCAATATTCCCCGGACCTCGTTCCTGCCAGCTTATGCCTGAAATCGCGGCTTCTCTTGAGGAAAAATATTGCTTTACGAAATTATTTCCTTCAAGTAGGCGTTCCCTTGGAACTGAATTGATTGCAGGATCTTTTGTCTTTTCGAACTCCTGCAAAAATTCCTGCCTGATTGTAAAAGCCAGGTCCTCTTTTTCCTCATACTCTCCATCATTATCTTCCTCATATTTCAAATTGCATGAAACTATTAGCGAAAATAAAATTGCGCAGAATGACAATAAAGTTTTATGGCTGTATATTAATTTCATGTAAGAAGTATGATGGAAAAGTTATAACAAAATTGGATGTGATCATATACGTGTTATTCAGTCTGTCTACATCTGCCTATAATTGTTTCTGCCTGGTAATGTAACAATTATTTGTATCGATGAGTTGATGCTAACTGTCTTTATAGAATGATTTATATTGAAATTAAACGAATTTTCGAGCAAGATATTTTATAAATTATGATTCTGCCGCATGCTCTAATAAAACACTTAAAATCTAGAAGGAGAACGATCTCCCGATTGTTCTCCTTCTAAATCAATAGCAAAAAAAATAAGATTTATACCGATTAACTAAATACCTGTATCTATCATTTTTCCGACGGAGGGGCTTCATTTTCAAATAAATCTTTCTGCAAAGAATGCCTTGTTGTTTCCACCCATTCCATCTGGTCGCTTTTTGAATAGTCAGTTAGCTTATTGCCTATTGCCCGCCAGCCCATAACATCAACAACTTTATTGAGCTTTATTTTAGCCTTTCGAATTTGGGAGCCGCGGCCACTTTGCATTTCCAATAATGGTTCTTCTGCGGTTGTAACTTTCAAAAGTCGATTGTCTTTTCCTTCTTTGATAAAAAGAAATTTAGTATCAAATGTATTTGTCTCGATCTTAAATCTTTTTACATTGTATTGCAACTTTTCATTATCAAGATATACCGCCGTTATTATTTTTTCAGGGTCAAATTTTTCTATTAATTCAATACCAGCCACATCAAATCGTTGTGTAATCTCCTGGCCGGTAATTTCATAATTTCCATCTTTATAAATCACAAGGATTTTATCATCGCCATCAAAGTTGCCAAGAAACTTTCCTTTTTCATCCGTATTTAATCTGCCGAAAGTTTCATCAAACCAAAGCTTTTGCTTATTGAGAGTTGACTTACCTTTTTCCAGCACTTTTACAGTTCTTATCGGATATTTTGTAACCTGGTTGCCGATGCTTCCACGACTTCGTATTTCCATTGTTTCAAAATAAAAATCAAGCTCTTTATTTCGTGCTTTACATCCCGGAGTGAGAATAATACGAACTGATTCAGCTTCACCATTTGGGTTTACTGAAAAATATTGAACTTTTCCTTTGTCATCTCCCTTTGTAAGATCATATTCTTTGTCACGTGTAACACTTGTTACATTAAACCGCTTCGCATAACTTATCCCCTTCTTGCCTTCCGCATAGATCATGTTATACGTAGTACGCTCATCATTTTTTTTGAAAACTGCCACATGAATAATGTCCTTGCCAATGAAAACCTTATCAGCGACTTTCACCACTTTCATTTTACCACCTTTTGTGAAAGCGATTATATCATCAAGGTCGCTGCAGTCATCAATAAATTCATCTTTTTTCAATCCAGTACCAATAAAGCCTTCTGAACGGTTTACATAAATTTTTGTATTGGCAATGGCAACAGCTTTAGCCTGTATGGTGTCGAAAAGTTTTATTTCTGTTCTTCTCTCACGCCCCTTACCATATTTTTTTAATAGCTCCTCGTAATAAGAAATTGCATATTCAGTAAGATGCTCCAGATGATCATTTACTTGTCTTATTTCTGCCTGCAGGTTTGCGATTTGCTCATTAAGTTCATCTATATCGAGTTTATAAATTCTGCGAACAGGCTTTTCCGTGAGTTTTAAAATATCCTCTCTTGCTATTTCTCTTTTTAATTGTTTCAAAAACGGTTGAAACGCTTTATCAATTGC
>JBKJRY010000136.1:0-7448 GCA_046593045.1 Chitinophagaceae bacterium
CTTGCAGCTGGATGGCAACATGGCTACCTGGAAAAATTGTTGTTCGGATAAATTTAGATGCGTTTGCCCTGAACCAGGCATCCGGTCACTTTTTAATAATTGTCCTATCTTTAAAATGGAGAAAGCTTATGTGAAAAATTAATTTTTCCGAATATTATTTTCTATTATTACGATAATAAATCCATGGTATAATTTCCTCTCGTAAAACCAACTATAACTACCAGCTAGTTTCATAGATCATAAAACAAAAAAGTAGAATTAACGAAATAGCGCAGTCAAAACTATGTCATTATTCATCTAAAGAAAACGTATTATACACTACAATTAAATTAAATCACGCAGTGGGCATACCAATAAAAATACTCATAGTTGAAGATGAAATGATAATTGCTGCGAACATCTCTTTGCAGTTAAGCAATCTGGGATATGATATATGTGGCATAGTTCCGAGAGGAGAGGAAGCTTTGCTTCATCTGAAGGGAAGCCGTCCCGATATAATATTAATGGATATTAATTTAAAAGGAAAATTAGATGGTATCGAAACAGTGGAAATAATGCAAAAGGACTTTAATATCCCTGTTATCTATCTTACTGCGAATGCCGATGATGTCCACTTCAGCCGTGCAAAAGCGACAAACCCGCATGCCTTTATATCAAAGCCATTTAAAAAAACTGACCTGCAACGTGCGATAGAAATTACTATAAACCGCGTAATGGCTGAAGACGCCCAGCCAGGGAATTCAACGCCTTCCTTTATTTTAGATGACTGCATTTTTGTAAGGGATCATGAAAAAATGGTGAAGATTATTATCACAGACATTTATTATATAGAAGCAGATAGAAATTATTGCCGCATTTTTTCAAAAGAAAGGGAATACTTACTGGTGACGACTTTAAAAGATATGGAAGATAAATTGCCTCCGGAACATTTTGTACGTATACATCGTTCTTATATTGTCAATATCTCACATATTGATGAGGTTGCGGGAAGCCATGTAGTTATTTTTAAAAAAGCCATACCTATGAGCAAAGTGCTAAGGATCGAACTTCTAAAAAGATTGCAAACTATCTAAAAAAAATCTACTGGTAAACAGTCCTGTAGCTTCGGACACAATTCTTCCTTATTCGTCCTGAATGGCTTGATTTTTCCCTTATTACTTCATTACTTGTGACATTCTAATAAATTTTTAATACACAGTCATGGATGCATTAATAGAAGAAGAAATAGCAGAAAAAAAAATTGATCCTTCAAAAATTATGCAGATCGGAATGGGTTTTTGGGCGTCAAAAACTTTGCTTACTGCGGTAAACATGGAACTCTTTACACATTTGGCAAAGGGCAAACTTTCCGGCTTGGAAATTCAAAATGAATTAGGATTGAATAAACGAAGCGTTTACGATTTCTTAGATACCTTGGTGGCCCTGGGCTTTTTGAAACGCGCCGGGTTAAAAGAAAGCGCCGTTTATGAAAATTCAGAAGAAACGGATATGTTTTTGGATAAAAATAAGCCCTACTATATTGGTGGTTTGCTGGAAATGTGCAACAACAGACTTTATCCTTTCTTGAACAATTTACAAGACGGGCTCACTACCGGAAAGCCCCAGAATGAAATTAAAAGCAGTGATAGCTCATTTTTGAAATTTTGTATGCAGATGAAAGCAGGCTCAACGAATTTATAAATGCCATGACCGGAATACAAATGGGCAATTTCATATCTTTTGCTTCGCAATTCAATTTTGACAAGTACCACAAGCATTGCGATATTGGCGGCTCAGGAGGCCACTTGTCAATACAGATAGTAAAACATAATCCCCATATAGCAAGTAAAAGTTTTGATTTGCCAAAAGTAGCACGCATCGCCAGGCAGAATATAATGGAAATGGGATTGTCAAACAATGTTGAATCCGTCGCGGGAAATTTCTTTAAAGACGATTTTCCCAAAGTTGATGTCATCACCATCGGAAATATTCTTCATGATTGGGGGATGCAGGATAAAAAGGACCTCATCAAAAAAGCATACGAGGCCTTGCCTGGAGGTGGCGCGTTGGTTGTAATAGAAAATATTATTGATGATGGACGTTGCGAAAATACTTTTGGATTGCTGATGTCGTTAAATATGCTTATTGAAACTGAAGCAGGATTTGATTTTTCCGCTGCGGATTTTGCAGTTTGGGCAAAGGATACAGGATTTAAAGAAGTGTATGTAATGCCTTTAACCGGTCCGGCGAGTGCAGTGATTGCGACTAAATAAATTTGAAAGAAGTTGTAGTTGGAATGATTTCAAAAAACGGATTTAAGCATTAAAAACCGGGACGTTCTTCAGAATTTTTTTTAATAAATGGGGAGTTAGAAAAAATCCCGATACGATGAGAAGGCCTCTTGTTTCAAGCAAAACATTTCATCGAACAGTTTTTTATGCTGCTTTACCCACTTTAAATTCAATAGAAATAGTGGTACCACCTTTGAATTTGTTTTTCATTTTTCCATCAAGCTGGTGCGTTAGTAATTTTATGAGTTGGGTACCGAAGCCGGTTCCTTTATTAACTTCATCTTGATTTTGACCGATACCATCATCTGCTACTTCCAGGGCTATAATATTTTGATTGCCTGTTTGCTTTAAAGCAATTTTTATTTTCCCTTTCCTGTTGTCCGGAAATGCATATTTTAATGCATTGGTGAGTAATTCATTTACAATCAATCCAAGAGGTACGGCAGTATCTACATCCAATTCCATTTTTTCCAAAGCATATTCCACCGAAATCCTTTCCTCAGCTCCAAACGAATCTAAAACATGACGGCTCAGGTTTATAAAATAATCTTTCATTTCTATGGAAGCAAGGTTCTTTCCCTGGTAAAGGCGCTGGTGTATCATACTCATCGAATGTACCCTGTTTTGACTTTCCTGCATGGCTTCTATTACATTTGGATCATTTACCTGCGCTGATTGTAAAGCCAATAAGCTGGAAACAATTTCCAGGTTGTTTTTTACCCTGTGATGAATTTCCTTAAGCAGGAATTCTTTTTCCTGGTTTTGCTGCTGAAGCAGCCTGTTTTTCTTCCTGTCGTTATAAAGTGTTTTGAATAACAAGGCCATCAAGAATAATAACAAGGCACCAATAATAATCATATAAGTCTGCCTTTTTCTTTGTTGCCTGAGTTCTCTTACCTGCAGCCCAATGGTGCTTTCTTTTTTCACCACATCAAATTCAGTTTGAAGCAAAGAGATACGCTGATCTGCTTCCGCGGTGAAAATTTTATTTTTTAATTTGTCATATTCTGCAAAGGCCTCATAGGCATCTTTATAATTATGATTTCCGGCAAAAGCTTTTCCTAAAGTTTCATAAGCCTGGCTTAAGTAATATTGATCACCAAATTTATTGGTGGCAATAGTTATACATTTTTGCAAGCTTTTAATTGCAGAAATGTATTTTCCTTGCAGGTTTTGAAGTTTTCCAACAGAAAGCCAGGAACGCATTAGCATAAAATTGTTATCCAGCAGTGTGGCGTATTTAATAGCATTAACCCCTGCTTCCTCCGCCTTCTGAAATTTATTCAGGTATGAATACAAATCAGTTAATGAAATATAGATATCACTTAGGTTATTGTAGAAGCCATAGCGCTCACCAATAACTATGGAGTGCTCATAATAGTTAAGCGCTTCATTGTATTTTTTTAATGCCAAATAATTATTGCCAACTACATAAAGTGTGAAGTCATAGTCGAGGTCGTTGATATTTATTTCTTCAAATATGCTTACTGATATAAGCCCGTATTCCAGGCCTTTTTCAAACCTGGATTGCTTCCAGAAAAGGTTGCTCAGGTCGCTGTATGCAAGTGCTATTGCTTTCTTATCGTTTAATTTTTTACCAAGATTCAAGCCCTCCAATGCATAGTCGGCAGCAGTATCCAGTTTCCCCTGACGCTCAAAGACATACCCTAACTGCGTATTCAAAAAAGCAAGATCTTCTTCTCTAACCTTGCTTTTAGCAGACTGTAAAACACGGTAGGCGCTGTCTAATTTCTCCATTCTTAATAAAATGGCGCCTTGTGTTATCTGAAATCTTCCGTGCCATAACTTGTTATTTTTCGTTGACGTAAGCATCAATCCCTGTTCGGTAAAATGCAAAGCTTTAGAGAGATTGCGGGTGTGCCAATAATAGGCAAGATCATTGAGGATAGAAAATTTAATGGTATCGTTCTGTACTTTTCCCAGGGCTGCTTCCAGAGTATCTAAATAAGAGGCACCAAAATTATCGGTCTCTATAAAAACTTTTTTATAAGGGTTCTCTTTATTGAGATTGATAAACTGTGCGGAACCTGAGGTGCAATTCAAAATAGCAAATACACTGATCGTAATAATTTTTGAAAAGTAATTTTTCATTTAACCAGGTTATTCTTTGAATGAACTGAAACAAATAGAACGGTACAATCTATGTCAAATAGTTTGTTCTTATTAAAACTCATTTGAGTTGGGGGATTACCTGGTTTCTTTATTCTTAACAGACAGAGAGAGCCATTTCATTTTCTTATAAGAGCCGGTATTAAAATAAACCTGGCCAGGTTAGAAGGTGTTATTGATAGAATAAAGACGAAATATACAATAATTATTTCCATTTCTTAGGGTAAATAAATGCGTGTATTCGGACATTAAAAGGATACCTATGTCCGTCATTGCTTGATTTTAAAAATAAAAACAAATTACTTTAATTCAGACAATCACAATTGGCCAACCGTTTTCATTGGCATGTTTCTATATAAATCGATTTAAATTAAAGATTATGAAAGTAATGAACTTAATAACAGTTATCGCATTACTGTTTTTGCTTTCCTGCAATAGCCCCCAGGAAGATGCTTTTCGTGATAAGCAGGCAAATGAAGCTGCTCAAAGGGCTAAAATTGAAAATACTTGTGAAGAGTGTTGGAATAAAAAGAATATGGAAAAATTTAGGGAAATTTCAACTGAAAATTTCGTGAGAAATGTAAACGATATTACAGTAGCTAATAATGAAAAAGAAATGGAGGCGGCATTTAATGTTTTCTTTACAGGATTTCCTGATCTGCATATCAGCCTGCATGACATTACGGTAAAAGATACACATGCATTTGCGCATTGGATAGCAACGGGGACTAATACAGGCGTATTTGGGGAAGTTCCCGCAACCGGCAAAAAAGTAAACTTCAACGGTTTTACAATCCTCCAATATGATGATGCGGGTAAACTGGCCCGGGAGGATGTTTATTTTAATGAATTAACCCTATTGCAACAATTAGGATATACTTTATCGCCGCCTGTTTTAAAATGATAATTTTTTTGAACGGAAAGCCACAAAACGACTCTAAGATTCAATATTGAGAAAAAATCGCTACTCATTTATATTTTTAGAGTCCTTGTGACAAATAATACATAATCGCAAATTTTTCTTACGATAAATAGAACCTTTCTTTCGGACAAGATTACATGTGTTTCGTCCTAAACGAATTGACAGCTCCGTAATTACAGCATTACTTTAGGATAAATAAAAAATAGTATCACTTAAAAATAAAAATTATGAGAAACATGCACAAAATTGGAATTGTATTGCTCGTAGCATTCTTTTCATTAAACAAGGCAAATGCCCAGGATAGCAGCAAATACCAGGCATATTATATACATGAAGACCCGGTAAATACTTCAATGGTGGCACCATATGAAAAATTGGCTACCGACCTTGTTACTAATTGTAAAAAAGCAAACCTTGCGGAGGGCTGGCTGACGCTGGCTATGGATGATTACCACTATATCTATGTTGCTCCTATAAAAGACATGGCTGACCTGGATAAAAACACATTTGAACCTGTGCAAAAGAGTATGGGTAAAGAGGCATTCGCCAAAATGTTTAGTGATTTTGATAAGTGCTACGACAGCCACAGGGATTACGTTTTGGTACTTAATAAAGAACTTTCTTATATGCCGGGGGGCGTGAATATAAATCCTGAAGGCACTCCTTACAGGCATTTTACCTATTATTATATAACTCCGCAAAATATGGATAAAGCCAGGGAAATTGCAAAATCATTTCATGACTTATATGCTAAAAAAGGCTCTAAACTTTCATACCGTTTATATAGGAACGGTTTCGGTGAAAAAGAAAATTATTATCTGGTAGTTGTAGGTGCCAAAAGCGCCGAAGAGTATGAAAAGATGAGTGCAGAAAATAATCAACTACTTGGAGACGAAGGAAAAGAATTATATGGGAAATTATTACAAACTATTTCCGGAACTAAAAGTATATCAGCGGTTGCCCGCCAGGATCTATCTTATTTTCCAGGTAAATAAAATTCGAATCGCAATAAGGCTGCCCCACAGGATGTACATATGAAATTTATCTGTGAGTGAGACGCTAAGTGAGGTAGAATTATAAGTCTGAAAATTTTGATAATATAAAAATCAACTTCTGATATTTTGTGTGTGGTTTTAGTTCCTTTTCTGGACCCGCTTGTTTCCGGGCGGGTTCATTGAAAAGGACGCTAATAAAATTTTGAACAGGATGTATTTTAAAACAACATAACATTTTCAACTCAAATTTAAAAACATGAAAAAAGTATTTTTTGCCGTTATCATAACCCTTATGATAACAGGTTGTACCCAGGATGAAAAAAAGGAAGATACCGCTTCGAACAAAGGCTCAGAAATGAAGGCCCTCTATAAAAAAAACCTGGCAACAGTGAATGCTTTTGTCACCGCTTTTGAAAAAGAAGATATTGACGCTCAGGCAGCCCTGATAGCAGATACTGCCGTATGGAGTTCGCCGGCTTATGGTGATACAATGCATACCAAAGCCCATTGGTTGGAAAGTCTCAAGTATTATATGGATAACTGGAGCGACCTCCACTTAAGTAATGGTCAGTTTTTACCCGGCATTGATTCTGTTACACATGACTTTGATGGAAGTGTACGATATTATGGACGTTGGGATGGTACATATTCATCGGGTGTTGCCACGCAGGTTAAATTCTATGGAACTTACGAATTCAATAAAGACAACAAACTAATATCTGGTGCTGATTTTTTTGACATCGGTGGATTAGTGAATGCTATACAACCCAAGGGTAAATAATTTTTTGACCAGGAAAGACTTAACCCGGCCATTTTTATGTGGCGGAGTATGATATGAAAATTAAAACCGGTGCCTGATCCCTGGAACAATTTAAATTGCTTCGTTTGCAATTATTTCCGGCATGTATCTTTTCACTCTCATCGATAATTCATTTGGACTGAAAGGCTTTGTAATATAATCATCGGCTCCAAGTTGAAATGCTTCCAGCACTACATTTTCCTGGCCCATTGCAGAGAGAACAATTATAGGAATTTTTTTCCCGGATTTTCTTTTTACCCAAATTTCGCAAACATTGAGAACCATGTCTAATAAGTTTCAGAATGGGGAACACAATTTTTATTTTCCCCCTG